>WGAP01000127.1 GCA_015494775.1 Flavobacteriales bacterium
CACTGCTCACTACGTTCGCAGCACTCAGCCGCCGGCCTTTTTCCGCGCGATAAATCGCTTTTTCCGCGCGATTTATCGCGCGGATAGAATGGGACATTCCGCCTTGGTTGAAACATCCGGGTTTATGTTTATTCCGCTACTGCAAACATTGTAGCGGAGCGAGACCGAAGGGCTCGCGGAGCAGCGGAGGGAAACAAGGCGCGGTCTTGGCGCGGCCCTTGGAAGCCGCAGGTTCCCGAAGCCCGCAGCAGACCGAAGGGCTGATGCGGTAGCGGAGGCAGACCGCAGGGCTGCCGGAGCCGCGAACGGAAACCGCAAAGCGGGTTCCGGGAGCCGTGAAGGAGACGCCGTAGGCGGCTCCGGAACGTAAAAAAATGAATAATTAACTAGAATTCCGCACTTTTGGGATAACGCGGATAGGGAATTACATCGCGAATATTGCCCATACCCGTAACAAACTGCACCATCCGCTCAAAACCCAAACCAAAACCGCTGTGAAAAGCCGTTCCGTAGCGCCGCAAGTCCACATACCACCAAAGTTCCTCTTCGTTTATGCCCATGCTGCGCATTTTATCCAACAACACATCCAATCGTTCCTCCCGTTGCGACCCGCCGATGATTTCGCCCACGCCGGGGAAAAGCACATCCATGGCGCGCACGGTTTTTCCGTCGGGATTTAGCCGCATATAAAAGGCCTTGATGTCGGCCGGATAATCGAACACGATAACCGGACTTTTGAAATGTTTTTCCACCAAATAACGTTCGTGTTCGGTTTGCAAATCCATACCCCACTTGGGCGGAAATTGGAATTTGCCCTTTTTGGCCGGTTTGGATTTTTTCAGAATATCGATGGCTTCGGTGTAGGAAATACGCACAAATCGGTTGTCCAGCACAAATTGCAGTTTTTCGCGTAGCGGCATATCGCTGCGCTTTTCTTTGGGCAAGCGTTTTTCCTCATCCGACAGCCGTTTTTCGAGCCAAGCCAAATCCTCGGCATTGGATTGCATCACAAAACCGATGATGGATTTGACAAAATCCTCGGCCAAATCCATATCGCCGTCCAAGTCCAGGAAAGCCACTTCGGGTTCGATCATCCAAAACTCGGCCAGGTGGCGCGTGGTGTTGGAATTTTCGGCACGGAAAGTGGGCCCGAAGGTATAAACTTTGCCCAAGGCCATGGCATAGGTTTCGGCCTCCAATTGGCCGGAAACGGTCAGGTTTGTTTTTTTGCCGAAAAAGTCTTTGTGGTAATCGGGTTTTCCTTCTTCGTCCAAGGGAATGTTTTCGGGGTCCCAGGTGGTTACGCGAAACATTTGTCCCGCGCCTTCGGCATCGATTCCGGTGATAATGGGCGTGTTGACATACACGAAACCATTGCGCCGGAAATAATCGTGCACGGCAAAGGCCAAGGACGAACGCGTGCGCATAATGGCGCCGAACAGCGTGGTGCGCGGGCGCAGGTGGGCCTTTTCGCGCAGGAATTCCAAACTGTGTTTTTTGGGTTGAATGGGATAGGTTTCGGGGTCGGCTTCGCCCAGGATTTCCAATTTACTTACCTGCACTTCCACCGCTTGACCTTTGCCCAAACTTTCCACCAATTCGCCTTCGGCATACACGGCGGCGCCGGTGGAAATTTTTTTCAAAAACGCTTCGTCATAATCGGAAGGTTCGATAACCAATTGCAGGTTTTGAATGGTGGAACCGTCGTTGATGACAATAAAACGGTCGTTACGGAAAGTTTTGACCCAACCGTAAACCCTTATGGGCACATTGCGGCGTTCGCTTTCCAAAATATGTTTGATGTCTTGATGTTGCGGTGTCATTTACAGGAATTTGCTTCCCGCAAAGATAAAGATTTTGCAAGGATACGTATCAAATTAAAGTGAATAGAGCAAACCAAAATGGATTCGGGAATACTTGGGCACAATATCCGCACCGGCATAAAAACCCCATTTGTGGTAGCACCGGCATTCCAGGGCGGCGTGTCCGTAAATAATGGAAACGAATCCGGGTGATTGACGTCCCTTTAATCCGGTAAGGCTGCGCCCGTGATAAACCAACCGGCCGTTTTTATAAATATCGTAAACATAAAACGAGTCCGACCAAAAAGCCATGCGGACCCCCACACGCAAATACAAAGGCGATTGTTTGCCCAAACGCGTTCGCATATAAACGGGCGTGCTGTTTTGGTAGGCCATAAAATGAACCACATGGAGAATATCATTGTGGCGGCGTTCGCCTTGAAAGCTGTAATAACTTCGACTCAATCCCACAACAAAATCAAATCCATCGTCGTGGAATAATTGATATGCGGCGCCCATTTCCCAGCCGAAGCGTTTACCGGTATTTTGATTGTAGAAAGGCGCCGGATTGAACAAACCGATATTGCTTCCGGCATAAATCAAAAGCCGGTCTTTAAGGTATCGGTCGAAAAAATTCGACTGTTTCAACGAATTGCTTTGGGCCCAAGTATGCAAGGAAAGAAAAAATAAAAAGCCGGTTAAATATAATTTCTTCATAACGCCAATGTTAGATTAATAATTATCGGGAACATTGATAAAAACACGTCCTTCGGTGATATGCACCGTATGACCTGACGAATCGGCCAAATGGGCTTCGAAAACCGCATGAAATAATCCGGAAAGCGTGTCGTGTTCCAGGACTTCGATGTAGGTGTTTCCTTGGGGAATGGTGTAATAATTATCGGAATGTTTGCCGAAATACTCACAATCGACATAGGGAACCGTATCACCGGGCCGGAAATCATAGTGCCCGACGCCGTGATAATTGACCGGATAAAAATGTAAAATGATGCTATCGCTGACGCCGATTTCCACCATGGCCAATGAATCCGGCCTTACTAACACATGCCAGGGAATAACGGGCGCTCCGTTGAACTTAAAAAAGGCGGAATCGGGTCCCAATTCATTGTAACTCCGGCATCGCGCGCCAAAGGTCATGAAGATGGTTATAACGAACCCTATGGCCAACAGAAAACGGTAGATTTTTTTCATGGGAAATAAATTTTCGGATTGACCCCGGAATTTTAATAGCATCAAGCAAAAATTATTCCAAATTTCTATCCGAAAAACCGGAAATCCGGCGATTTTGAAAGGGTTTTCGACCGGCTTTATTAAGGTGGAATATTTGATATGACAATAAATCTCCTACTGAAAATATTATAGTATATTAAATTTCAAGATGTTGATTAACTTTTGGCAAATCGTGCGGTTATGCAGAGAAATGCGCCAGGGATGGGAGCGGTATGAGCCGAAGGCGGCGAGCAGGTTTTTCCGCCCTGCGGAGGCGACCGGCGGAAGCCCCACGCACGGGCGGGCGCGGGCGCGCGTGCCGCGCGCCCGCGCAAAAACCGCGAGCCGCCAAGGCGAATATAAGCGGACAGCCCGGTGGCCGGCACGTGAGGAACGGCCGGCGTGAGCGTGCTCCGACATCGCGAAACGGCGGACGCGGCCCCGCCGCGGCGCCGAAGGCGCCGGCGAATTGCCGTAGGCAAGTCGCGCGGGCATTCGCCCGCCGGCGGGGCCCCGAACGTGTGCGGCCAGGCGCCCAAAAAAATGAAATCAAAGCACGCTTATCATCCTGTTGAGCAATAATTGCATCTGCTTTTGTACATCTTTGCGCGGGGCCGAAAAATGATTGACCATCAAGGCAAAAGCGTAATAACGTCCCGAACGGCCGCGGAAAATACCCACATAATTTTGCACCTTGCTCACCGAACCGCTTTTGACCCACACTTGCGACTGGTAGTGCATGCCGTCCATAAAATGATTGGCATAGCCGTCTTCGCCGGCGTGCGGTAAAATGTCGCGCAAATAAGCCGTGCCGTGCAACTTGTTGAGCCGGTAAAAGAAGCGCGTAAATTCACGCGGCGCTATCAGGTTGTCGGGCGCCAAACCGCTGCCGTCTTCCAGGTCGATAAGCCGGAAACCCTTGCGCCGGAAGTAGGCATTGATGCTGTCTTTGTTCATATAACCGTCGGCGGGGGCACCCTTTTCGATCACCAAGCGGGCCAAACCTTCGCTGTACAGGTTGACGCTGTAATTCAAGGTTTGTTTGGCAATATCGATCAAGGGCTTGGAAACTTTGGACCAAATGAGTTTTTCGCCGGGATGCCGTTTGATGTGCGTTTCGATGCGTCCCACACCCACTACATCGATACCTTCCTGGCGAAAATAATCTTTGAGTTTATCGATAAAAAACTTGGGTGGATTGGGAATGGCCCCTTTGATGACAAACAAAGAATCGCCGGCCGGAATGGTGCCGAAAATATAACGCTCATAGCACAAAGGGTCGCCGTAAACGTAGGCATTGTCGCCCGTGCCGGGCGGGGCCGTAAGCACCTTACTGTACAATTTGAGGTTGTATATTTCGGGTTCGGTATGGTCCACTTCGGCCAATTTGCCCGTAACGGCATAATCTTTCAGGTAAATCTTGAAGGTATTGTCGCTGTAATTAAATCCCCAATATCCCGCACCATAGTAATTACCGATGTCTTCGAGGGGCCAACTTCCTGGCGCCGGATAAAAATCCCCGTTGACCTGAAAACAAATATTTCCCATCACCGTCCGGATGCCGAGTTCCTTGATTTTTTGGATGGTTTGGTCAATGATTTCCTTGGTGTTTTCGCCCATTAACGAGCTGCCGAAGGTAGGATCGCCGCCCGAACGTAAAATCAAATCGCCATAAAGCGTGTCGTGTTTGATTTGGCCGTGGTAGAGCAAATCCGTTTGGTAAAAATAATCTTCGCCGTAATCGTCCAAGGCCGAAAAAACATAGAGGGTTTTAAGCGTGGAAGCCGGCGCCATCAACACCGCGGAGTTATGGCCGGCAAGCGCTTTTCCGGTTTTCAGGTCGATAATATGATAACCCACAAGGGCGTTTTTCAAGGCCGGATGGTTACGGAAATTATACAACATCTTGGAAAGACGTTGGGCTTGGGTTCCCAAAGGAACCAGAAGGAAAAGCAGTAGGGCAAGTGTTTTGGTTTTCATAGCATTATATTTTTTTTGCGTAAGTCCAAAAAAATCCGCCGGCTATCACCAGCACCAACAGCAAACTTATCAAAGGGTGTGCCGAAATAATACCCGGAAAAAACAAAGCGGCCGTTAGCATGCCCGCCGCTGCACCGCCAAAGTGTGCTTCGTGGCCGATGTTTCCCGTTTGCTTTTGCATGCCGTAGGTGGTGTAAAGCAAATATCCGATGCCGTAAACAATCGACGGAATGGGAACCGGAATGGGAATAATAAATATTTTCATCGCCGGATTAATCAGAATGGAAGCAAACAAAATTCCGTTTACCGCCCCCGAATTGCCCACGGCCGAATACCAATCGTGGTTTTTGTGGAAAAAATATGCCAACATATTTCCGCCCGCCAAGGACACCAAGTAAATGGTCAGGGCACCAACCGTGCCGAAATATCCTTCCACCACCGGCAGAAAAAAGTATAACGTAATCATATTGGCCGCCAAATGTCCCCAACCCGCATGCAGAAAAGCGCCCGTAATCAGCCGGTAATATTCGCCGCGTTTGACCGCGCCGACATTGAATTTGTATTTTTCAAAAAAACCGTAATCGTTTAAACCTTTGTAGGTTACCAAAATATTTATAACAATCAACAATATGGTCAAGGTCGAATGCTGCATATACGCAAAAATTTTTTTGTTTTTAGCATAGAAAGTTAGACCAATTTATCAATTAAAAAAATGACCGTTATAATCCGTTAGCATTTCGATTCCATAAGATATTGCTTTCATATAACTAACTTTGCATTCGGTTGAATAATCCGTTATGGCCGAACCCGTAAAATTCATTCAAATCACCGGCGCCCGCGAGCATAACCTGAAAAATATCGATGTGCGCATTCCCCACCGTTCGCTCACGGTGATAACGGGCGTTTCGGGTAGCGGAAAAACCAGTTTGGCCTACGATACGCTCTACGCCGAAGGGCAACGCCGTTTTGTGGAAAACCTGTCCACCTACGCCCGCCAATTCCTGGGCAAAATCGAAAAGCCGCGCGTGGATATGATCAAGGGCATCGCCCCCACGGTGGCCATCCGCCAAAAAGGACTTAACGCCAACGCCCGCTCCACCGTGGGCACGATTACCGAGATTTACGACTACTTACGCCTGCTATTTGCACGCGTGGGCATTACCGTTTCGCCCGTTTCGGGTCGTGAAGTGCGCAAACATACCGTTGACGATGTAACGGATTTTCTATGGCAACAACCCGAAGGAAGCAAATGGATATTACACATTGCCTTACCCGGGGAACGCGACGCTTTGGAACGCAGCTTAAAGGTATTCCGCAACCAGGGTTTTGTGCGTGTGATGACCGGAAACCGGATACTCGGCATCGACGAAGTCTTGCAAAACCTGCCCGCCCGTCCGCCCGCTTACCGCTTGGTCATCGACCGCATCGGCATCGAAAGCGACCCCGCCTACCGCAAGCGCGTGGCCGAAAGCGTAGAACAGGCCTTTTTCTATGGCCACGGACATTTGCAACTGACCGCCTGGCCCGAAGGCGAATCTTTCGACTTTTCGAACAAATTCGAACTGGACGGCATCGAATTTCCCAAGCCCGATATTCACCTGTTCGGCTTCAATAATCCCTACGGAGCTTGTCCCGTATGCGAAGGTTTCGGCAGCATCGTGGACATCGACCCCGAAAAGGTCATTCCCGACCCTTCCAAAAGCATCTATGCCAGTGCCATCGCTCCCTGGACGGGCAAAGAATTGTCCAAATACCGCGACGAACTTATACGGGCCGCCGCCCGTCACGGTATTTCCGTTCATAAACCTTGGCGCGAACTCCCACCCGAACAACGGGAATTGATTTGGGAAGGTGCCGACGACTTTACCGGCATCCGGCCCTTTTTCCGGTTGATCGAACAAAAATCCTACAAAATTCAAAACCGCGTTTTGCTGGCCCGCTACCGCGGAAAAACCCGTTGCCGCGCCTGCGGCGGAAAACGCTTGCGGCCCGAGGCCTTCAACGTTTATGTGGGCGGAAAAAACATCGGCGAACTGGTGGAAATGCCGCTCGACCGTTTAAAAAACTTTTTCGACAACCTGCAATTGGACGAAACCCGCGCCCGCATCGCCCGCCGTTTGTTGGAGGAAATCCGCAACCGATTGGAATTTCTCATCCTTACCGGCCTACCCTATTTGACGCTCAACCGCACGGTGGCCGGCTTGTCGGGCGGAGAATTGCAACGTATCCGCCTGGCCGTTTCCTTGGGCAGCGGACTAACCGGCGCTATTTATGTGCTGGACGAACCCAGCATCGGCCTGCATCCGCGCGATACGGGCCGGCTGATACAAGTGCTCCAAAACCTGCGCGACAAAGGCAGCACCGTGGTGGTGGTGGAACACGACGAGGAAATTATCCGCGCCGCCGACCACATCATCGATATGGGCCCCGGCGCCGGCGCCTTGGGCGGACAGGTGGTAGCCCAAGGAAATTTGAAGCAATTGATGAAAACCGACACGCTGACGGCGCAATATCTTACGGGCCGGAAAAACATTCCCGTTCCGCAAGCGCGACGCCATCACCCCGACCGGCTTATCCTTCGCGGCGTGCGGCACCACAATCTGAAAAACATCGATTTTTCGTTTCCCCTGCACACGCTCACGGTGGTTACGGGCGTTTCGGGCAGCGGCAAATCCAGTTTGGTCAACGAAGTGCTCTACCCCGCCCTGCATCAAAAATTGTTCAAATACGGTCCCAAAGCCGGCGCCCACGATGCCCTGGAAGGCGCCTGGAAAACGCTGAAAAACGTGGAACTAATCGACCAAAACGCCATCGGCCGCAGTTCGCGTTCCAATCCGGTTACCTACATCAAGGCCTACGACGATATTCGCCAATTGATGGCCGACCAAAAACGCGCAAGGTTAATGAAATTGGAAGCGCGACATTTTTCGTTCAATGTGCCGGGCGGCCGTTGCGAAGTGTGCAAGGGCGAAGGCGTTATCCATATCGAAATGCAGTTTATGGCCGACGTGGAAATCACTTGCGAGGCCTGCGGCGGTCGTAAGTTCAAGGACGAAGTCCTTGAAGTGCGCTTCCACGGAAAAAATATCTACGAAATCCTGGAAATGACCGTGGATGAGGCCGTGGACTTTTTCCAAGCGCACGCACAGGAAAAAATCGCCCGCCGCTTGCAGGTTTTGCAGGACGTAGGGCTCGGTTACGTCCGGTTGGGTCAGCCGGTTTCCACCTTTTCGGGCGGCGAAGCCCAACGGCTCAAATTGGCTTCCTACCTGATTAAAGGCGACCGCAGCGAACCCGTGCTTTTCCTGTTCGACGAACCCACCACGGGCCTGCATTTTCACGACATCGGCAAGCTGTTGGCGGCCTTCGACCGGCTCATCGAAAACGGGCACAGCATCTTGGTCATCGAACACAATCCCGAGGTGGTCAAAGCGGCGGATTACATCGTGGATTTGGGCCCCGAAGGCGGCGAAGCGGGCGGAAATATTGTCTTTGCCGGCACGCCCGAGCAATTGGTAACCGACGGCCGTTCCCTGTGGACGCCTTATTTAAAAGAAAAATTGGGTTGATTTTTTGGGCGCCCGGCCGCACGCGTTCGTGGCGGCTGCGGCGCAGTGGCCGCTGCTTCAAGGTGGCGGAGCACTTTTGCACCGGCCACCACTCACGCGGCGCCCGCCGGGCTGTCCGCTCAAATGCGCAGGCGGCCCGCTCTTGGCCTGCACGCGTGGCGGACGTGGCTTCCTGCCGGTCGCCCCGCCGCCACGGCAGGCCTGCGGCGCGCCGCCCGCGCATAACCGCTCCCATCCCTGGCGCGAAAAAATCGCCCGAAGGGCGAAGGGGATGAGCAGTTAGTTTAAGCAGCGTTTTTATTTTTTAAAAACGGGATTATTTGTTAAAAGCCGTCTGCTATGGTGAATTGTCAAAACATCCACCCGATGACTTGAAACAATTCGATAAATAATTCTGAAATTCCCTATGATTAATTCCCTTATTTTATCATCCCCGATTTCAGGCACTATTCTTCCGATTTGAGGTTGTGATTTAAGCATTTCCGCTTCGTCAAAAAACCTGGATACTTGAATTTTTGCGTATTTAACCGAATCCTTTGCAATGAATTCAGCGATATTATCAATATCTTCCAATGCTTGTTCAGTCCACCTTATTTCAACCATTTTTTAAGTTTTTCCTTGGCCTGTTCCGTTGAATGTGTTTTCCCCGCTTTCGATTGCGCTAATCCAACTTCGATTTTTTGCAACAAAACAATTCTATCCAATAAATCGTCCAAGGAAAACTTGTCCGGCAAATCCTTCATGGTCTGTAATACTTTCTTCTTGGTTAGCATGGTCTTGGTTGTTTTCACAAATTTATGTTTTTAGTAAAGTTACTTTTTTCTTCCCTCCTTCAAAAATAACAAAAAATTTCCTTATTCCCGGTCATCTTTTGCGCCAGCGGGCGCAGCGGTTACGGGGCGGCTGCGCGCCCGAGCATTTCCCGCGGGCGGAGGCGACCGGCAGGAAGCCCCACGCACCGCGGCTTGGAAATGCCGGTGCGGGCAGCCGGCCCGTTTGAGCGGAGCACGCGCCCGGGCGCCCTGAAAAAAATCTTATTCCTCCGGCTTACGCACATCGATACGCGGCAGGCCTTCACCCGGATCTTTCATCTTTTCGGGATCCTGCGCAATTTGATTCATTTCCCGCACGATTTCTTCGATTTGTTCATCACTGAATCCCTTGTCCTTACAGGCGGTTTCCAAAGTGCCCCAAATGGGTTCTCCGCAACGAATACATTTGATGCCGCGCACCCGCAAAAACGCTTCGGCAAATGGATAATCTTCCACCAAATCTTCGATGGTTATGTCTTTGGTAATGGCCATATTCGCTTGATTTTTTCAAGGCAAAGTTACGCATTTTTGTTTCGGAATGTTCCGTATAAACCGAAAAATATCCTAACTTTGTGCCTATGAAGCAGGCCTTGGAACATTATATTGCCCAATTGCTATACCGCTACGATTTGGTAACCGTGCCGGATTTGGGAACCTTTGTAACCCGCCGCCGGCCGGCTTATTATGCCGAAGAAAAATCCACCTTTTTCCCGCCTTCCAAGGCCATCACCTTCAATCCCCGCCTTACGTCCGACGACGGCACCCTGGTGGATGCCGTGGCCCGCGGCGAAAAAATCAACCGCCAAACGGCCCGTCAAGAAGTGCTGCAATTCGTGGATGCCTGGCTCGACGAACTGGACAAAACCGGTCGCCTTTATTTAAACGGCCTGGGCACCCTGGCCCGCGAACAAGGCAAATTGCTTTTTACGCCCCTGGCCGAGACCAATTTCCTTCCCGAGGCCTACGGCCTGCATCCCGTAGTCCGGGCCAAACGGACGCCGGAAATCGAAATACCCGAAGCCCGTCCCGAACCCCGGGCGGAGCAAGCTGCACCCGCACCCACGCCCACACCCGCCAAAAAACCGACACAAACCGGATACAAACCCTTTGTTTTGGACTTTAACCCGCCGGCGCAGCGCACCGGATTTTCCGTCCGTCCCTGGATGGGCGTGGCCGCCGCCTTATTGGTGGGAGGATTTTTTGCTTGGCATTTTTGGCGAAACGGCACCATGACCCGCCCGGCCCAAGTCCAACAAGCCGGTTATACGCTGCACGAGAGCTTTCCGCCCGTGCATCTTCATCCCCAAAAACCAACATCAAACGCCGACCCAAGCGCTACGGCCAAACCTTTTGCCCGGCCGGTTTCCGACCAAGCCGATCAACCTGTCTATTGGCTCATTGCCGGCGCTTTCCGTTCCCAACAAAACGCGCTTCGCTTGGTGCATCGATTGCAAACACGTTTCCCCCATGCCCGGCTTGCAGGCACCAATGCCAAAGGCCTTCATCTGGTAGCCATCGATGCCGCTTCCGAACCCGGGAAAGCCCTAGCGCTTAAAGCCGAATTGAAGGCCCGCGGAATGCACGTTTGGATTTGGCACCGGCCGTAAGAAATTATTGAATTTTGTCGTGTTTTCGGTTTCCGGAATGAAATTTCGGAATAATTTTTGCTGTTTCGGCCGTATATTTCCGTATTTTTGTAACGATGAAATGGACCTTTGCCCCCGAACCGGATCCCGCCAGCGTAAAGCACATGGAAGAAGTGCTCAATGTGCCATACAAAATCGCGCGGCTCTTGGTGCGGCG
>WGAP01000128.1 GCA_015494775.1 Flavobacteriales bacterium
AATATCATCCATGGTGGTGTGCTTAATACCGTGAGAACGAAAGAGTTCCGCGGCTTTTTCCAGGATGCGTTGACGTATTTTGTCCATCGAAGGAATGATTTTTCGGGACAAAGATACGGCAAGGAAACTAAAAATACAAATCCGGTTTCCTTGGTTTTTATAATTGATTTTTCGTCTTATACCCATAAAAACTTTCGTTTCCGAAAAGTTTTTTGTTGTATAAGCCGGTATATTCGCCCTGCCCAAACCGGAGAATTTTTGTAATATAGCTTCGCTAAATCGTAAGAAGGATGATAAAATATTTGCATAGCGTTTGGGCCGGATTCGTATTGATTGTTTTGGCCTTTACCGCCATTCAGCATTCGGGCGGTTTGCTCAAAGGCCGGGCCTACAACCTGCGGGCGGATTTACGCATGGCCCTTTTTGCCGTGGTGGTTTATGGCATTCAAATTGTTTTGGGCCTGCTCAATTGGTTTACATCCGATTATTTCAAAGGTATTCGCGACGGCCGTTTCGGCTCCTATATGAAAGACGCTCATGCGCGGCTTATCGTGCTTGAACATCCGGTGATGGGGATTTTGGGGTTTTTATTGATGCTCTACGGTTTCCGGCGCAGTTATTTTCATGTGGACCCGCGCAGGAAATTCTTGGCCGTAATTTGGTCCTACACCTTGGCTTTACTACTGATTTTACTGCGTATTCCTTGGGCGGATTGGCTATAATTCGGCAAGGAGTTCCACACCATTGCCGGCTATACCGGAATAATCTATTCCGTCGGGTGTGATTTCCACCCCGCGGGCAGGGTCGTTGGCAATAAGCAGCGGGCCGTCCAGGTCGGCAAAGTCGCACAAGGGCGCCACTTGGGCCGCCGCCGAAATGCCCACCGTGCTTTCGGTCATACAACCCACCATGGTTAGCATACGACGTTCACGGGCCCAACGGAGCATCCGGTAGCCGGACGTCAGGCCGCCGGCTTTGGTCAGTTTGACATTGATGCCGTGGAAAGCATCGCGGCAATTTTCCAAATCGTCCTCCGTGCGGCACGCCTCGTCGGCTATCAACGGGAGCGGCGAAAGCGCATAAAGCCGGCGCATATCCTTCCAAGCACCGGCAGGCAAAGGCTGCTCGATAAATTCCACATTCATTTCGGCCAGCCAATGGGCCATCCGCAAGGTTTTTTCGGGCGTCCAGGCGGCATTGGCATCGATGCGGAAAACCGCGTCGGTTGCCTCGCGCAGCGCGGCAATGATGTCCTCGTCGTGGTCGGTGCCCAGCTTGATTTTGTAAACGGGCCAGGGTTTTTCGCGCACTTTTTGTTGCATCACCTCAATATCGTCAATGCCGATGGTGTAGGACGAAACGGGCACGTTTTGCGGGTTCAGCCCCCAATGTTCGAAGGTGCGTACACCGTGGATTTTCCCATACAAATCCCAAGCGGCCTCATCGATGGCAGCCATCAGGAAGCGAAAATTTCCGGTGCGTTCGCGCAACTGTTCCCAGAGTATTTCGGGTTGTTCCAAGCGCACATTTTCCAAAAACGGCCTCACTTTTCCCAGCCCGTCCATAAGTTTGGCGGCCGTAACGTCGTAATACGCATTTTGCGTGGCCTCGCCGTAACCTGTTTTTCCGTCCTGCGAAAGGGCTACAATAAGTGACGGCTGCTCCGAATGTGTCCAACGGGCTATGCCGAACGGGTGTTTCAACTTCAACGAAAAAATACGTCCTCTGACTTCCATGGGCCGAAGCATTTCACGGCCAAGCTAACCAAAAAGCCCGAAACGCCCAAGGACGGATGCGAGAAAGTAAGTTTTTATACGCTCCGGGAGCCATCGGGGGCGCCGGCGCGGAGCGAAGCTCCGCGGCCGGCGGCGCAAAAAATATGCGATGAGCCGGAATTTTTTCGTCGGATTGTTATTGATGGTGAGTCGGAAAAATTTCGCTTGTTTTTTGCGCCGCCGGCTCCGCGCTATCGCGCGGGCCGGCGCCCCCTTGTCTCCCTACGCGACTTCACAAGCCGGCGCGCCTTGCAAGCGGCGGCGCTTGTCTTGTTCCGCGGGCCTCGGAACCCTTCGGTTTCCTCGGCGGCTCCGGGAACCTGCGGCTTTCGGGGGCCAAGGCCACAGGCCGCGCCTTGTTTCCCTCCGCACCTTCGGGAGCCGGCGCGTTCCGCCTATGGCTTCGCGCTTGTCTCCCTTCGGACTTCGCAAGCCCTTCGGTCTTGCTCCGCTACAATTTTTGTTGATGTATCCGCGCGATTTATCGCG
>WGAP01000129.1 GCA_015494775.1 Flavobacteriales bacterium
AAAATTACAAAATCCCGCGCAATGGTGTAGTAAGGTAAACTTGCGCCGCCCGTCCACTTGCCGAACAGCATCCGGAAAAAACTTTTTTCGGACAAATAATGGATGCGATAACCTTCGTAGTCATAGCTGCGGAACTTAACGGGTGTCCGCCGGCGCAATTTACGGGCCAGGAAATCCATTTTTTCGCGGGCGAAATCAATATCGTCGGCACGGATGAGCAGGGCAACGGATTTTTTACCGCCTTCGGCGGGCAGTTGGGCAAGGCCTATTTCGTCGCCAATCCAAGCGATAAAATCCTTGTCCACGTCAAAACCGAGCCATTGTTTGAGCCGGCCGGTGTATTTACGGTAAAGTTTTTCCTGCTGCGGATGCCTGCGAAACTGTTCCTGCAATGCGGAACGATAGAACGCGGCAAAATCGGCGGTGTGAAGCGAGGTGTAGAGCAAAGTCCGTTCGGGCAAAATATCCGGCGCTTCGGTTCCTGCTCCGCGGGTTTGACGGAAAGGTTCCAAGAGGTTTGCCGCCGTATCGGGCAAGGTAATGCCATCGGCAATGACCAAATCTTTTTTCCGCTCCAAGCCCAAACCGCTCAGCCGGAAGGCCCGCGCCAATCCGTAGGTCATTGCGCCGGGTTTCATCCCGAAAGTGGCCAAAAAGGCCGGCAGTTGGCGGTAATCGAAGTAGAAATGTGCCAAGCCACCATCAATTTCATCGTTGATGCTTTGGAAAGTTTTGTCCTGCAACCAATCTTTTCCGTCGATGTCCAATAAACTTTGCCGTAGGATTTGATAGGAAAAACTCATCAGGGCCAAATTGCGATAAAAACTCAGGTAAAGCGGATCATCGGTGAGGCCGGTGATTTTCCACAGCGGCCTATGGTTGATTTCCATGGTTTTGATATGCATGGCCTCGGGCCCCCACTGCCGCAGCATCGCCAATATTTGCTTGGCAGGCAGAATTTTTTCCATATCCAAAACATACAGAAAATCATAGTCGTTTCCGGCCACAATATGGGCCGACAAAGCAAAATCGCGCCGGCGGAAAAAATCCGAAGTCAGGTCGTTTTGCACCACATAATTATTGAGCAAACTATCCACCGATTGGAGAAAACGGTAATCGGGCAAGCGGCTAATGCTTCGGAAAAGCGGATGCCGGTGAACTTCCTTCCACAAGGTCTGCGGGCGGCGGGTATGCAAAACGAAAATGGCACCGGGCGGAACGGCCTTGGTCCACAACACGTGTCCGGCCTGCGAATGATTTTTCCAACGCCAAAGCCCATAGGCGGTCAGTCCGCCGACGAGTAGAAAAATCAGAAGTATGATCCACCAAAAACCTTTAATTCGCTTCATTTATCCGGCTCGAAAATTAGCATAAAGATAGGGAAAATCCGTTTCAACCGGACAAAATCCCTTGATTGAGCCGTCGAATTTTTGTAAATTTGATAAAAGCTTATTGCCCGATGACCTACAAGGTATATTTTGATCGGCGTCCGGCCATTTTGTCCGACAACACAAGGGAAGCGGGCGAATTACCTTTTTACCATTTTGATTTTGCCAATGTGCCCAAATTGCTTTTCCGCCTCGAAAACGGCGAATTTCCCGGCTTGTTTTTCTATCACCCCAAACCGGAAAAGGCGTGGAATCATTTCCTTCAATTTTTCGATGTCATCAGGGCCGCAGGCGGTGTCGTGCTTAATCCCGAAGGCCGGATTTTGTTCATTCACCGGCGCGGTATTTGGGATTTGCCCAAAGGCAAGGCCGAACCCGGCGAAACGCCCGAAAACACCGCCCTGCGCGAAGTGGTGGAAGAAACGGGTATCGAAAAGCCCCGGATTGTGCGGGATTTGGGTAATACCTACCATGTTTTTTGGGAAGGCAACAGGCGGAAAATGAAAATCACCCGGTGGTTTCTTATGAAATCCAACGATACGCGCCCCTTGGAAAATCCCGGGCGTGAAGGCATAGAAAAATTGGAATGGCTCGCCCCGAACAATCCCGTATTGCAGACGGCCACCTACGCCAGCACTAAGGAATTGCTTGCGGGCGTTCGTTTACCACGGGCAGGAGCAGAAAACTGAGCACGCCCCCCAAAATCAGCAATAAAGTTTGGGCCGCCCACATCACCGTCGAGAAGGCAAATCCCGCTTCTTTGCTCACGCCGAAAAGCAACAAGGTTTCGGTAACAAACACCGGATAAGTGCCCAATCCGCCGTTGCTCACCACAATACTGATACTGCCGGCGATAAAGGCCAATATCACCGCATTCCAACCCAGGGTTCGCGTTTCGGGGAAAGCCAGCATCACCACCCACAGCATAAGCAAATACAGCAGCCAAATGGCCACCGTTTGCATCCAAAAAATCACCGGCCGGCGCACGGCAAACACGCTGCGCATTCCGGTGCGGAATTCACGGATGATGTCCGTTAATTTTTGCATATAGGGATGCTGCGAACGTCGCATTTTTTTCCAAATCATTAGCGCCGCAAGAATCAAAATCAACCCGATGAAGGTCAACCAATAGGGATGGGTGGGAAGCGCGGGACGTATCAGGTGCATGATTTGGTCAAAGGAAAGATAAAGCCCCAGCAAAACAAACAAACCCAAAAACACCATGTCGATGATACGTTCGGTAACGATGGTGCCGAACACCTTGTTGAAGGACAACCCTTCGTATTTGCTCAACGTGGCGGCCCGGGCCACTTCGCCGCTTCGCGGAATGCCCAAATTCATCAGGTAGGAAATGCCCACCGAAAGCAGCAGGTTGATTTTACGAATACGCTTGTTCGTAAAGGTTTCCAGCAAATAATTCCAGCGGAAAGCCCGAAGCAAATGGCTCAATGCACCCAGGAACAACGACAAACCGATAAGCGAATAATCGGCACGGCGAACCGAATGTTTGATTTGCTGCCATTGTTCATGCGTAAAGCCCGAAAGGAAGTAGGCCAAAAGCCCTAAACCGATAAGCGGCGGAACGAGTATTTTCAGGGCCTTTTTCAAACGCAAAATTATTTGATACGGTTATGTTCGTCGGGGAAAATAATCACGGGTTCCATATTGCGGGCTTCTTCGGGCGTAACGCAAGCGTAGGAAATAATGATGATAATGTCGCCCGGAGCGAACTTGCGAGCGGCGGCACCGTTGAGCACAATTTCGCCCGACCCGCGCCGGCCGGCTATGGTATATGTTTCGATACGTTCGCCATTGGTGATATTGACAATTTGCACCTTTTCGCCGGGCAAAATGCGCGCGGCTTCCAACAAATCCGCATCCACGGTGATGCTGCCCATATAGTCCAAATCGGCGCCGGTAACCCGGGCGCGGTGGATTTTGGATTTAAAAACTTCGATTTTCATGGTCGGCGCATTTTTTAGTAAAGAGCCATATTGTCGATCAGCCGGACATCGCCGGCAAACACGGCTACAAAGCCGCGGTATTTTTTCCCTTTTTCAAAAGTCCGGGCGGGTTGCAAGCTTTGTTCGTCGGCAATTTCGAAATACTCCAAATCCAAGAGCGGATGTTGTTCGAATTGCCGGATGATTTCCGCACGTATTGCTTCGGGTGTGTGTCCTTGCCTTGCCATATCGCGTGCCTGTCGGAGCAAGCGGTGGATTTCGGGTGCCGCCTTGCGACGGGCGTCGTCGAGCCGCAGGTTGCGCGAACTCATGGCCAATCCGTCCGCTTCGCGTTGAATTTCCACCGGAACGATTTCAATAGGAAGGTTCAATTTTTGTGCCAAAGTTTGAATGATACGCAATTGTTGGAAATCCTTTTCGCCGAAATAAGCCCGGTGAGGCCGGACGGCTTCGAACAAAAGCTTGACCACCGTGGCTACGCCGTCGAAATGGCCGGGACGGTGCCTTCCTTCCATCACGCGATCCAATCCGTCCAAATCGAAATGCCGGCGCTCGACCGGCCCTTCGTAAAGGTCTTCGGCCACGGGCAGGTAAACAATCATTTCCGGGTCCAACTTTTCCAAGAGCGCCAAATCCCGTTCGGGAAAACGCGGATAGGTTTCCAGGTCTTGCCTGCGGTCGAATTGGGTGGGATTGACAAAAATACTGACCACCGTGCGGTCGTTTTCGGCCAATGAACGGCGGACCAAAGCCAAATGCCCCGCATGCAACGCACCCATGGTGGGAACAAATCCGATGCTTTGTCCCCGGTTTTTGAGCCCGTCGATAAAAGGACGTAAATTGGCTTTGTAGGTCCAGACGAACATCGCCTTGGGATTAAAGGTCAACCAGTTCGATCAAATTGCGGTGCAAGCGAATATGACCGTCGCGTTCCAGCATTTTGAGCAGGCGGGAAATCACCACGCGCGATGTGGTCAAATCCTTGGCTATTTCCTGATGGGTTATTTCCAATTCGTTGGTTCCCAATACCTTGGAGCGGTCGCGTAAATAACGTATCAATCGTTCGTCCAACTTCATAAAGGTAATGCTGTCCAAGGTGTCGAGAAATTCCTTGATTTTTTCGCCGAAGGTTTCCAAAACGAAGTTTCGCCACGAATTGTAACGGGCCAAGAGTTCATTCATCCTGGTGCGCGGAATAAGCAAAACCATCGAATCGGTTTCGGCTTCCATGTCGATTTCGCTTACATTATATTTATTGTTGCACAAAACGAAGGTGGCGGCACAGGAATCGGTTCCCGAAAGGTAAAAAAGCAAATGTTCCTGGCCGGTTTCGTCATCGCTTCGCGTAACTTTCATGGTTCCGTCCAACAGCAAAACGATGTATTGAAACGAAGTGCCGCGACGGATCAACTTGTTGCCTTCGAGCACGGGCGTAACGATGGCGTCCTTGGCCAAGTCTTCGATGAGATCTTCTTCGAAAATATCACCGAATTTTTGTCGGATAATGTCGGCGTTGGTCATAAGCTAATATTCTTTTACGGTTTTGATTTCGGGAAGGTGTTTTTTAAAAATCGCCTTAATTCCCGTGTTTAAAGATACATTTTTTAAATGACAATGCATACAATTGCCCATAAACTGAATGACCACCTGCGTTTTGGTCGTCCTGACGATGCGCATATCGCCGCCGTCTCTGCGCAGGAATTCGCGGACTTCGCTCACGGCGGTTTTGAGGCGTTGTTCGAAGGGCAAGGTTTGGTTCATCGGCGGATTATTTTACGCTACATCCCGCTTGGTTGGTAATGCGGATTTTTTCGGTGGGCGGAAGTTTTTTGTTGCGTTCCACGGTTTTTTCCACCGTATTTTGCGTGATTTGTTCCCAAATACGGGCCACTTCGGTATCCTTTTGCAAGGCCGCCGGACGGCCCACATCGCCCGCTTCGCGAATGCTTTGCACCAACGGCACCTGACCCAGCAACGGCAGGTTTAATTGTTCGGCCAAATGCTGACCGCCTTCGCGACCGAAAATGTAGTATTTGTTTTCGGGGCATTCGGCCGGTTGGAAGTAGGCCATATTTTCAATGATGCCCAACACCGGCACGTTGATACTGGGATTGGCAAACATATTGACGGCCCGGCGCACATCGGCCACGGCCACATTTTGCGGTGTGGTTACCACCACGGCACCGGTAACCGGCACCATTTGCATCACCGAAAGTTGAATATCACCGGTGCCCGGCGGCAGGTCGATGAGCATAAAGTCCAAATCCTCCCATTTGGCGTCGAACATCAGTTGGTTCAGGGCCGAATTGGCCATGGAGCCGCGCCAAATCACCGCTTGGTCGGCCGGGGCAAAGAAACCGATGGACAGGATTTTTACGCCGTAGGCCTCCACGGGAATAATCCAGGTTTTGTCGCCTTCCTTCACCGCGTGCGGACGTGCATTGGCCACGTCGAACATCAAGGGGATGGAAGGGCCGTAAACGTCGGCGTCGAGGATGGCCGTGCGAAAGCCCATCCGGGCCAGCGAAGCCGCCAGGTTGGCCGTAACGGTGGATTTGCCCACACCGCCCTTGCCCGAGGCAATGGCAATGATGTTTTTGATGCGCTCGATGGGCTTCATTTTTTCGCTTTCGGGCACCACCACTTTGATGTTCAGCTTCACTTCCACATCTTTGCCTGCCTTGCGGGCGACCACATCGCGGATGTCTTCTTCCAATTTCTTTTTGACGTGAATGGCCGGCGAATCGATCACCAGGTCCACGCTAACTTTTTTGCCGAAAATATCGTCACTGGCTTCCACTTTGACCACTCGGCCTCCATCGACGATGTTGTTATCCTTGTATTTAACCTCTTTCAGCCAGCTTTTGACGGTTTCGTCGTTCATCATTTTTCAAATTTTATCAAGCAAAATTACGACATTTTTATTTTTTGGTTTTGGGGCGCCCGGCTGCCGCGTTCGGGGCGCCGCCGGCGGGCGAATGCCCGCGGCGGATGGCCGGACGTTGTGAGTTTAGGATGTGTTCTCCGCCCCGCTGCGAAGCAGCGGGGCGGAGAACCTACTTGACTTACAAAGGTTTACGTCCGGCCATCCGCCCGGCGCGCTAATGTGCGCCGCGGCGGCGCCTCGTCAAGCACTTCGGCCGCCGGAGCGTCCTTATGCTTGCCGTTCCTCACGCGTTAGCCGCCGCGTGCTCCGCTCAAACGGGCCGGCCGCCCGCACCGGCATTTCAAGGCCGCGGTGCGTGGGGCTTCCCGCTGTCAGCCTCCTCCCGCGGGAAATGCTCGGGCGCCCGGCCGCCCCGTAACCGCTACGCCCGCTGGCGCGGGAATGATATGGGGGTAAGGGAATTTTTGTTATTTTTGGGTAGAAAAATGAAAAAGCTAACTTTATACAACATTCAGGCACATTCGCCCTTCGGGCGATTTTTTTCAAAAAAAATTTTAGCAATCCGCTATATAAGCGGGGCCATCGGGGGCGGGAGAGCCCGATGGAGCGAGAAAAAGACCGGCGGCTGAGTGCTGCGAACGTAGTGAGCGGTGTATCAAAGCCTCGGCTGTCCGGTCATTTCAATACAATTTTTGCTACGCAAAAATCACTCAGCGACCTATATCGCGCCAGGGATGGTAGCGGTTATGCGGTGGCGGCGCGCCGCAGGCCTGCCGTGGCGGCGGGGCGACCAGTGGGGAGCCACGTCCGCCACGCTTGCAGGCCAAGAGCGGGCCGGCGGCGCATTTGAGCGGACAGCCCGGCCGGCGCCGGTTTTCGGACCGGCCGGTGCGAAAGCGCTCCGTCGCTTGAAGCAGCGGCCGTGGC
>WGAP01000130.1 GCA_015494775.1 Flavobacteriales bacterium
GCGGTGACGCACTGAGCCGAGCAATACTAATTACCCGAAAGTCTTTTCGAAGGAAAGATCCTCAGGGCTACGGAACATTAGAGATAAAGAAGGAAAAGTAAAGCGTTTATCCCGGTATGTTAAGATATTAAGGGTGGCCATAGCGACGGGGTGCACCTCTTCCCATTCCGAACAGAGTCGTTAAGCCCGTCAGCGCGGATGATACTGGTTGAGAGACCGGGAAAGTACGTCGCCGCCCGTCTTATTCGTCAAAGCCGCAAGTGAGAGCTTGCGGCTTTTTTTGTTGGACCAAAAAAACAAAAAAGGGAGGGGGATTTGTTGTACGGTCATTTCGATACAATTTTTGCGTAGCAAAAATCACTCAATGACCTCCCAAACAGGTGCCTGAGTGCTGCGCCGAAGGCGCAGTGTATCGAAGGTACCGCCATTCATTCCGGTAGCTTCGATAAAAATCAACTCAAAACTAAGAACTCAAAACTCATAATTAAATCCGCGCCAGGGATGGGAGCGGTATGAGCCGCCGGCGGTGCCGATGGTTTTCCGCCCGGCGGAGGCGACCAACGGAAGCCCCACGCACGGGCGGGCGCGGGCGCGCGGCACGCGCGCCCGCGCAAAACCACGGCATCCGCCAAGGCGAATATGAGCGGACAGCCCGACGGCGCCGCATGAGTGCCGGCAAGCGAGAGGGCGCTCCGTCGTCCCGAAGCGCTTGCCGATGCGGCGTAGTCGCCACGAACGCAGGCGCCGGGGCGCCCTGATAAAAAACGGCAATTCCAAAAAAAACCGCATTTTCAACATCAATTTGTTGATAAAAAATCGGAAAGGCATTAAAAGCGACTTCATAAAAAATTTAATTTTGTGCAACCCAAAAAACCCGTATTCATGACCAAAAAGTTACTCACGCTCCTGCTCCTGTTCGCCTCCGTGTGGACTTGGGCCCAGGTAACCACATCCGAAATTCAAGGTGTGGTCAAAGATGCCAACGGTCAGCCGCTCCCCGGCGCCGAAGTCAAAGTAACGCACCTGCCCACCGGTTCGGTGAGCGGTGTGGTAACCCAATTCAACGGTTCGTTTACCATTCCCAACCTGCGCGTAGGCGGGCCCTACACTTTGGAAGTCAAATTCATGGGCTACAAGCCGGCCAAAGTGGAAAACATCTACCTGCAATTGGGTAAAACCTACAACGTGGACGTCAAATTGGTCGAAGATTCGCAAACGCTCAAAGAAGTGGTGATCTCGGCCACCAAAAACCCCACGTTCAACAACGACCGCACCGGTTCGGAAACCAACATCGACCGGCGTACCATCGAAGCCCTGCCGTCCATTAGCCGTTCGGCCGCCGACTATTACCGGCTCGAACCTTCGGCTTCGAACGGTTCGTTTGCCGGCCGCAATGACCAATTCAACAACTTTTCGCTCGACGGCACCATTTTCAACAACCCCTTCGGGCTCGATGCCGCCACGCCCGGCGGTCAGTCCAATGCGCAACCCGTTTCCCTGGACGCCATCGACCAAATCCAAGTGGCCGTGGCACCCTACGACGTTACGCTTTCGGGCTTTACGGGCGCATCGGTCAACGCCGTAACCAAAAGCGGAACCAATAAATTCCACGGCACCGTGTTCGGATTTTTCCGCAACCAAGCCATGACCGGTAAGGTTTATTTGGGTGGCACCAAATTGGAACCCGAACTCAAACAAAAACAAGGCGGTTTCAGCTTGGGCGGTCCCATCATCAAAAACAAGTTGTTCTTCTTTGTCAACTACGAAATCGACGACCGTTCCGATTTGGGCTCCTTCTACGTGGCCAAACGTCCCGGCGTTTCGGGCGGAAACGTATCGCGTGTAGAAGCCTCCGATTTGGACGAAGTGGCCAACCTGCTCAAATCCATCGGCTACGACCCCGGCCCCTACGAAGGATATACCCACTACACCTACTCCGACAAAGCTTTGGTCAAATTGGACTGGAACGCCTTCGAAGGAACGCGTATCACCTTCACCTACAACAACCTGCACGCTTGGAAGGACAACAACGCCCACCCCGAGGCCATCTTCCACCGCGGCCCCGACCGCAGCGTTTTGCAGTTCTACAAATCGGGCTACCGCATTCACAACAACATCGACTCCTACCTCCTGGAAGCCAACTCCTCGTTTGCCAACGGAAAAATTTCCAACAAACTCCAAGTGGGCTACACGCACTTCGACGATTTCCGCACGCCTTTTTCGGAACCCGCACCGGTGATCAACATCGTCAAAGACGGCCAAATGTATATCGTGGCCGGACACGAACCTTTTTCCATCCACAACAGCTTGGACCAAAAGGTTTATCAATTCACCGACAACGTCAACTACTACATGGGCAATCACACCATCACGGGCGGTGTGTCGTTCGAAAAATTCAAATTCGACAACAGCTTTAACCTGTTCGGCTACGGATTCGATATTTTCCAAACCTATACCATGCAACAATTCCGCGATTCGGTGGCTTCGGGCTACATCCAAAGCCGTTTCGACGCCGCCCGCGCCGCCGACCAGGCCGGAAATTGGAACATTACCAAACTGGAAGTGGGCCAAATGGGCGTTTACCTGCAAGACAAATGGGAAATGAACGACAACGTACGGCTCACCTTCGGACTCCGCGTGGACAAACCGCTTTACTTCAACACACCCAAATACGTGGAAGAAAAAATCGCCCAAGCCGGCACCGACTACATTGCCGAAGACGTTACCTGGTATGACGAAAACGGCAACGAAGTCCATCTCTCGGCCCGCGACCTGCCCAAAGGACAGTTGATGTTCTCGCCGCGTTTCGGTTTCAACTGGGATGTTCACGGCGACAAAACCCTGCAAGTGCGCGGTGGTAGCGGCATCTTTACCGGCCGCTTGCCCTTTGTGTGGATTGGGAACCACGTGGCCAATGTGGGCCGTTGGTACTTTACGCCCATTGCCAAGGACTTCAAATTCCCGCAAGTGTGGCGCACCAACATCGGTGTGGACAAAAAATTCGAAAACG
The DNA here is from genome assembly GCA_015494775.1 of Flavobacteriales bacterium. Classification (GTDB taxonomy): domain Bacteria; phylum Bacteroidota; class Bacteroidia; order Flavobacteriales; family Flavobacteriaceae; genus JAADED01. The sequence goes on from WGAP01000130.1 coordinate 3,011, forward strand.
GCTATGTGGTTTCGGCCGACATTGCCTACACCAAGGACATCAACGGCATGATGGTGCGTAATTACGGCCTCAAACCGCCGTCGGGCACGCTCAACAGCCCCGTGGACGACCGTCCGGTTTACACCGCCGCCGACCACGCCCTGATGCCCGACTACGGCATTCCGGCCGACGCTTTTGTGTTTACCAACACCAAGTTGGGCCACGCCCTCAACATTACGGCCAAGGTGGAAAAAAGCTTCGAAAACAACCTGAAATTCAGCTTGGCATACAGCTTCCTGGATTCCTACGACGTCAACTCCATCGAAGCCGAAATCACCGGCGACGCCTTCATGCGTAACCCCGCTTTGGGTAATGTAAACAAAGACCGGCTCTCCCACTCCCTCTACGGCGACCGCCACCGCTTTGTGGGCTATGCCATGAAGTATTGGACCTACGGCAAAGACAACAAATGGAACACTTCCTTGGCCGCTTACTATGAATTTGCCCGCGGCGGACGTTATTCCTACACCTATTCGGGCGACATCAACGGCGACGGCTCGCCGCTAAACGACCTGATTTACATCCCCACGGCCGACGAAATCAACCAAATGCACTTCGACACCGGCCAATACAACGAGCAACAACAACGCCTGGCGTTGAACTCGTTCATCGAACAGGATCCTTACCTGAGCACCCACCGCGGTATGTATATGGAAAAATACGGCGCATTAAGCCCTTGGCGCACCCGTATCGACGTCAAACTCACGCAGAGCTACAAAATCTCGGGCAGCCAACGCATCGAGTTCAACCTGAACATCCTCAACCTGCCCAACCTGCTCGACAGCGACTGGGGCCACATCAAGTTCCCCACCAACCGCCAACCCATCGGCGTGCACGTGGACAACACCGGCCAACCCATCTATTCTTTCGACCCCACTTTGAAGGAAAGCTTTACCAATGATTACAGCTTGGATTCCCGTTGGCAAGTGCAATTCGGTGTGCGCTACCGCTTCTAAGGGATAAAGCTTGACAAACCCGCAAACCGCCTCGATTCGGGGCGGTTTTTTATTTGGGCGCCCCGCCGCACACGTTCACGCAGGCCGGCGTTCTTCGCCTTCGGCTTGTCCGCCTGCGCGTTCACGTGGCGCCGTCGCGTGCTCCGCTCATATCTTGCTTGCATCCGGCGGTTTTTGTAAGGCCGGCGCCGTGGTCTCCTGCGCTGCGAGCCCCCGCCGCCGGCACAAAAACATCGCCGGCTGCCGCGCAAGGATACCGCTGCGCCCGCTGGCGCGGGATGATGATAAGGGAATATTTTGTTATTTTTAGTGGGAATAAAACTTAAACAAGTAACTATGCACAACAACAAAATATTGGAAATTAAACAACAAAATAGTTGCATAAATGAAAAATATAAGTAACTTTGTTACTATATACAACTGTTGTGCATAATATGAAGAATATATGAACCTAAAAAATAGAGGAATGTTGTAGCAATTAAGTTAAAACACTATCAAATAAAAGATATAATGAAAGATAAATATATAAAAGCATTGGAATCAATAGGAAATCCTACAATTAATACAAAAAACGATTTGGAGATTTGGAAAGTCAAAGCAATTAATATCGTAGGCAGGATTTATGGAGACGATAGCAAGGAAGTAAAACAAATAGAGCAAATCGAGTTTATTAATTATCTATCTACCCCAATAATTAGTAGTAACAACTATCATCCGCCACATCGAAAATCTGATAATAATGCCAAACATTGCGAAAAAAAAGCCCAAGAAATAATTAATAGTTACATTTTTGATTTAAAAAACTTTGGTATTCCTAAACCAAAGATAATTGGAAATAACAAAGAAATAAATATTTCAGTAAATCAAAATCAGAATCTAAACCAATCAATTAATGTATCTCTAATAAAAGAAATAATACAAGATGAACTAAAAGGCAGTCAATTAAAAGAAATTGAAAAGGTTTTAAAAAGCAATGAACAACCAGAGACAAAAAGGAAAAAGATTATTGATAAACTAAAAAGTTTTGGATCTGATGTTTCCGCGAATATAATTGCCAACCTTCTAACAAATCTTGCTATTTTTAATGGACATATCTAATAAATTCCCCCTCTCCGTCAGGCTCTCCCGCCCCCGACGAAAATGATTAATATCGGGGAACAAAGTGAATAAAGTTGGATTTTAAATGGATGTTCAGGCACATTCGCCCTTCGGGCGAATTTTTTGCACAGGGCGCCAAAAAAACATCAATCCGTTTGCGGGTGGCTGCGCTCGTAAACCTCGTCCACGGCCAAACGATGCGGCGGCTGCGATGCCGCCTTGACGGCCAAACGGTCCACATAATTGTTTTGCGGATGCTTGTCGTGGCCCTTGACCCACATAAACTCCACGTGATGTTTTTGCAGTAAATCGGCCAGTTGACGCCACAAATCGGGATTTTTGACCTTTTTGAAGTCGCGCAAAATCCATTTTTGGAGCCAGCCCTTTTCGATGGCGTCGGACACGTATTTGGAATCGGTAACCACCAGCACGTCTTGGCCGGGCTTCCGAATGCGTTTGAGCGCCTCGATGATGGCCGTCAGTTCCATGCGGTTGTTGGTGGTGCGGCGGAAACCGCCCGAAAACTGCTTTTTGTAGGCGCTGTTTTCCAAGAGCATCAAAATACCGTAGCCGCCAGGGCCGGGGTTGCCCTTACAGGCGCCGTCGGTATAGATGATGATGCGTTGGCGTCGGGGTTCGTTGTTCATTTTTTGCGGGATTTGAGCATTTGCTGCAAGGCATCCCATTGTGCGGGCGTTACCGCCTCGAACCCGTTAAACTGTCCGGCGCCTTGCAGCCATTCGCCGCCGTCGATGGTGATGACTTCGCCGTTGACATAGCCCGAATAATCACTTATCAGGTAAGCAACCAAATCGGCCAGTTCCTCATGCCGTCCGGTGCGTCGAAGCGGCACGCGCGCTGCGGGGTCGAACTTACGGGCCAAATCGCCGGGCAAAAGCCGTTCCCAAGCGCCCTTGGTGGGAAAAGGGCCCGGAGCCACCGCATTGAAGCGTATGCCGTATTTGGCCCACTCCACCGCCAAGGAACGGGTCATGGCCAACACGCCCGCCTTGGCCGCCGCCGAAGGCACCACATAGCCGGAACCCGTCCAGGCGTAGGTGGTTACGATGTTCACCACCGAAACCGGCCGAATACCGTTTGCAATCCAATACTTCCCGGCCGACAGCGTTAGGTTCTTGGTGCCGCGCAAAACAATGTCGATAATCACATCAAAGGCCCGCGACGACAGACGCTCGGTGGGCGAAACAAAATTGCCCGCGGCATTGTTGATCAAAGCATTGAAATCGCCGAATTCGTTCCTGATTTTTTCCAAGGCCGCATCCACCTGCTCCTGCTCGCGCACGTCGCACACGGCATACATCACCTCTTCGTTGCCGCTTTGGGCACGTAGTTCCGCTACGGCCTTTTGGAGTTTTTCTTCGTTGCGCGAACAAATGGCCACGCGGGCACCCAAACGAAGTAAGGTCAAGGCCATGGCTTTGCCCAGTCCGCTACCGCCGCCGGTGATAACCACGGTTTTTCCGGTCAAACTACCTTCGCGCAGCATGGGCGTATAAGTTGTGTTCATAACATCAAATTTTTATCGTGATGACGGAATTCCATACGAATATGCGGAATACCTTCTTCCAAATATTCGTCGCTTGTGCTGCGAAAACCCAAATCCTCGTAAAATGATTGCAAATAGGCCTGGGCGCTAATCACCACCGGAACATCCGGAAAGCGCTTGCGCAAAAAGTCCAATGCCTCGTGCATAATCCGCTTGCCCAATCCACGTCCGCGATGTTCCTCCAATACGGCCACGCGGCCTATGGCCGTATATCCGGGCTTGTAATCGCCCGGGCCAAACAAGCGCGCATAGCCGGTTAAGCGTCCCGCATCGTTGCGCAAGCACAAATGCCAGGCCAAGCGGTCGAGCCCGTCGGGATCCACGCACGGGCATTGCTGACCCAAATTGAAAACTACGGCCCGTAGATGTAAAATCTCGTAGAGCTCGTCGCGGGTCAGTTGGTCGTAGTGTTTGATACGGATTTGCATCAAAAGGACTTTTCCTTCCAAAAATACGACCTTTCGGATGATAAAAAAAGCCGCAGAGATTATGAAAGCGCTACCCCGTCATTTAAACCAATACAACAGCGCCAGGGAAATCAATATCAATCCGTAAACGATTTTAAAATGACGGGCTTTGGCGCGGTTTCCGTAGTGCGCCCCGAACCAATTGGCAGCAAAATAGGCCGCAAACAAAATACCCACCGCCGACCAAACGATGGCGTGTTCCTGATAATACTTGAAAAAAGCGCCCAAACTCACCGGCGGCAACAAAATACCCAAACTCAACGCCCGCGCATGGTTTTTGTCCAATCGGAAAATTCCCATAAAGACGGGAACTAGCAAAACGCCCGCCCCCACGCCGAAAAATCCGCCGATGATGCCGGCCAAGGCCCCCGTTATCAACATCCACAGGGCGGGAATATTCCGGCTTCGTTCGCCTTCGGCGTTGATGGGCAAAAACTGAAAAACGGCTACTAAAATCAGTAGCACGGCAAAAAACTTTTTGAGTTGTGCATCGCCGTAATGAAAGGCGCCCACGGCCCCGAACCATGAAAAAACGGCATAGGTCAAAATGCCGATAAGGATGTTTTTCCATTGGCGGCGGGTTTCATCGCGCAGTTTGAGCAAGGCCATCAAACTCATGGGCCCCAACATGGCCGTAAGCACCGTTCCCTGCGCCGTATGTTGGCCGAGCCCGCACAGGAATACCAAGCCCGCAATCATAAAGGGTGAACCGCTAATGCCCGCATATCCGCCCAAAAAACCGATGAGCAGGCCGATAAGGATTAATATGAGAATGGAACAGTGCATAAATTATTTCCCGATACAAAAATTTTGAAAAATATGGGTAAGCAAATCATCGGTGGTAATTTCGCCGGTAATTTCGCCCAAATGATGCAGCACGTCCCGTAAATCCACCGCAATAAGGTCGCCGGACAAGCCGGCTTGCAGGCCAGCTTCCACTTCGCCAAGGGCTTGCAGGGCCCGTTTAAGCGCGTGATAATGCCGCAGATTGGTTACCACGGTTTGGCCTTCGTCGAGCCGGCGGCTGTGAAAACGCCCGATCAGGGCTTGTTTGAGTTGTTCCAAACCGGTTTTTTGCTTGGCCGAAACGGAAAAAACATCTTCCACATCCCACTTACGAAGTTCGCGCATCAAGGTTTCCACTTGCGCCGGTGAAACCAAATCGATTTTGTTGAGCAAAATCCATACGGGCTTGCCGGGATGTTTACGACGTATTTCAGCCAACCGGGTTTTCGTTTCGTCCCTTTGTTCCCGGGCGCGTTGGGCATCGAGCATCCAAAGCACGATTTGCGCCTCGCCGATTTTGCCGAAAGTGCGTTCAATGCCTATGCGTTCCACCTTATCGCGGGTATGGCGAATGCCGGCCGTGTCGATAAAGCGGAAGCGGATGCCGTCGATTCGGATACTGTCTTCGATGGCATCGCGGGTGGTGCCGGGAATGTCGGTAACGATGGCTTTTTCCTCGTTGAGCAAAGCATTGAGCAAGGTGGATTTACCCGTGTTTGGCGCACCCACGATGCTCACGGCTACGCCGTGCTTGATCACATTGCCTTCGGCGAAACTGTCGATAAGTTCTTGGATTTGACGGCGTATTTCGGCCAAGGTTTTTTGCAAATCCTTGCGGTCGGCAAATTCCACGTCTTCCTCGGCAAAGTCCAGTTCCAATTCCATCAGGGCGGTAAATTCCACCAAGCAGTCGCGAAGCCGTTTGATGTCGCGCACAAAACCGCCGCGCAGTTGGTGCATAGCTGCCCGGTGTTGCAAGCGGTTTTCGGCGGCCACCAGGTCGGCTACGGCTTCGGCCCGGGTCAGATCCATTTTTCCGTTCAAAAATGCCCGCATGGTAAATTCCCCCGGCCGGGCCAAGCGCATGCCCGCATCCAAAAAAAGCCCGATAATGCGTTCCTGCACATAGGGCGATGCATGGCAGGATATTTCCACCATATCCTCGCCCGTGTAGGAATGCGGCGCCCGGAAAACCGACACCAAAACTTCGTCGATAACCTCATCACCATCCTTTATTTCACCGTAGCGCAAACGATGCGACGGCGTCCTGTCAAGCGAAGGCGCCTTGCGCGGACGGAAAAACCTGTCGGCCACCTCGATAACGCCCGGCCCCGAAATCCGAATCAAAGCAATGGCACCGCCCGCGGGTGGCGTAGCCAAGGCAATAATTTGGTCGGCATTTGCAGGCATAGCTCAGTCGTTCAAAGGTTCGATGCGTATTTCTTCGAGATGCTTTTTGTCGGCCCGGGTTATCGTGTAGCGGTATTGTTCGTCGGCAATGCTTTCGCCGGGCTCGGGAATGCGGCCGAAAAGTTCAAGCACATAACCGCCCAGGGTTTCGAAATCCTCGCTTTCGGGCAAATCCAGGTGATATTTGCGATTGAGGTAATCAATGTCCATATCGGCCGAAAAAACATAGCTGTTCTCATCGATTTTTCGCTCTACGGATTGGTTTTTATCATGTTCATCTTCGATGTCACCGAAAATATTTTCCATAATATCTTCGAGCGTAACGATTCCGGCCGTGCCGCCGTATTCTTCAAACACCACGGCAATGCTTTTTTTCTTACGCGTCATTTTTTTGAGTAAATCCATGATGGACATACTCTCGGGCACCATGAGCACCTTGCGCAGAACATCGCGCAAACGTTCGGGTTTTTTAAACAAATCGAAAAAATGAATATAGCCGAGCACATTGTCGATATTGCCTTCGTAGGCCAAAATTTTGGAATGGCCCGAACCGGTGAATTTGGAAATCACCTCCGCGGGATTTTCCCTGATATCCACAGCTACGATTTGCGTGCGCGGCACCATAATTTCGCGGGCTTTTACATTGCTGAATTCCAAGGCGTTGGAAAAAATTTGCATCTCATTATCGGTTTCCGAAGTCCCGCCTACGTGCAAGTGGCGGTCCAAATATTTGCGCAGTTCGGATTTGGACAACGAAACGGCCGAATTGGTTTGTTCGTTGCGGCTAAACAAATGAATCAAAGCATTGGATAGCCGGATAACCGCCCAGGAAACGGGCCGGAAAATATAGAAAACAATCAAAGTGGGCACGGCAAAAAGCCGCAAACTGGTGTTGGCATACAGTTGGAAAAGAATTTTGGGCAAAAATTCCGCCAGCCACAAAATGATGATACCCGAAAGCACCGATTGGATAACCAAACTCTGAAAATCGCTCAGTTGCGGATAATGTTTCTGAAAATAATAGGTGATAATTTTGGCCGAATAAATACCGTAAATCACCAAGGCGATATTATTGCCCACCAGCATGGTGGTAATGAAATCGGCGGGATTTTCGGTAATTTTTCGAAGGATGCGTGCTTGGATATTATCCTTTTTTTTATCCAATTCCAATTTGAGTTTATTGGATGTAACGTAGGCGATTTCCATGCCCGAAAAAAAGGCGGACATCAGCAGGAGAAAAACAACCGTAATCCAAATCCAAGCGTTAATCATGGTTTTTTGTTTATCCGAATAATACCGCTGATATTATTGACCCGCGCCGAGGTAAAACTCATGTTGGAGTCGAAGCCGCGGCCTTTGATATATTCGTTATTGCGGCTAAACCGTACCGAATCGTCGGTAAAGATATGGTCGTGGGTTTTGTCCCAAAAAAGCCGGTTGGTTACCAATTCCTCATGCTTGTCGTTATGGATGCGCACATGGCCGACAAGTTCCACCAATTCCACGGGTTTATACACGGCCGCCCGGCGAGCATCGATATAGGTTTTTTCGCCCCCTTTGCCGTAAATGACCATGTGCATTCCCGCAGGAAAAAGTTGGCGGGCAAAAGGATATTGCGAATAATCCAAAAGCTCGGGCGCTTCCAGGGTCATGGCAATGTGTCCTTTGAGCGTATAGTGTGCGGTGAAGTCATGAATTTCGGCATAGGGAACGGGCACATGTTCGGAAGGCAATGCGGCCCGGGCATTGCCGTTTCGTTTACACGAAAAAAAGGCAATAGCCATCATCGAAATGAGGGCTATTGCCGGAAAGGTCGATTTGGGAATAATATTTTCCACCGGTATCAGTTGGTCGGAACGCGAACGCTTCCGCCTACCCAACATTTGTCGAACTTGATGATTTTTCCGCCCATGTTTTCCAGGAATACATCCTTTTTGCTGGGCGCTCGTTTTGCATAATCGGCAGCAATGGCCAAAGCTTTTTTACGAATCGTAGGGTCGGCTTGGGCGGCCTTGCGAGCCATTTCGGCGGCTTTCCAAAAGATGGCTTGCTTTTGGAATTTGGTGGTTCCGCATTGGTCGGCACTGGTGGCGTAGAGACCGGCAATAAGCAGATAGGCATAACCCATCGAAGGTTTGTATTGCAGGGCTTTGTAGGCATAATCGCGTGCCAGGGGTTTGTTTCCGCGTCTTTTGGCCAACACTGCCAACGAATAGTAAATATCGGCCTTTTTGTGCGGATTGGTTTCCAGGTTGATGGCATTTTTGTAGTATTTGACGGCTTCGTCATAACGGCCATTCTTTTTGGCACGGATAGCCAGGAACAGCGCCGATTGTGCCGAAGGGTTCAACCGGTGGTAGGCCTCTACGATGTCTTCGAACAATTTGTTGTCGGTACATTTTTTCTTGGCCAAACGGTTGGCGGCACGACCCAACCATTCCACATTGTCTTTGTTGGCGGCAAATTTCTTTTGATAAAAAGGAACCAGCATTTTGCAGTCGCCCAAATCACCCAACACGCGGTCCATCAATCCTTGGATTTTGGACATAGCCGGCAGGTTAACGCTCAGGATGTGCAATTTGCGTTGTTCCTTGGCCGTACGCAGACTGTCGGGTTTGGCATTGAGCGCTTCGAATTCCTTGGTTTTTTCTTCGATCAAAGCATTGGAATGGGCTTCCAAATCGTCGTAGAGTTGGAAAACCTGTTCCAGAGTCAGTTCACCTTTTTTGTATTTGTCCACGGCGGCCTTGAAATAACCCCAATACGCATAGGGATGCGAAAAACTTTTGGGATGATTTTCAAACACATCCTTGAAAAGATTGTAAATTTCATCGGTGGTTCCCACTTTGTATTTGACCATCATCACACCTTTGTCGTGCAATACGCGGCCGGTGGGATCCGGGAAGTTTTTCAGGCGTTCGTCGTAGAGTTTAATCATTTCTTGGGCCAATTGCGCCTTGGTGGCTTTATCCTGGGCCTTGGCAATTTTTGCCCTGTAAATCTTAACGCCTTCGATATAAACGGCCTTACTGAACGTAGGGCATTTTTCATACAATTTTTTCCAATTGGTTTCGGCATCGGCATAAGCTTTGGCCTTAACGAATTCGTGGGTGATGCTCAGCAACTTTTTGCATTCGGCCTGTTGATCGGGTGCAGGCACGTCGTTTTGTGCATTGGCTGTCCAAAGCATCAATCCGAGCAAGAGTAGGAACAATCGTTTCATAAGTTTGGTTTTTTGTCGTTTTTTGTATTTCATCGTTATCGTATTTTTCGTTTCAGGAACCATTTGTCGTTGAAGGAAAATCCGATTTTCAGTTTCAGGATGTTTTCCTTCACCAATCCGCCGGCCAATGTTCCCCTGTTTACATATTCCATATCCACATTCACATTCGAGAGGAAATTACCCAGCGGTATACTAAGACCAAATGTTGTGCCAAATTGATTAATCGGCTGATTGTCAATAGCTAAATATCCGTTTCGCATAAATACACCGGCCTTGTAGGTGGTGCGTTTCCACAGCTTGGAAAACACGCGCGCATCGGGACGCCAATAACCGCCCAATTTGATGGCGGAACCATTACGGTAACTCTCCCTGCCCGTGGTAAAGAAATCATTGGAAAAAGCTCCGTAGCGGTCGGCTTCGTATTCCAATCCCATAAACCAATGGCGCAGTTTGCCCACGCCCGCCCCGATGCTGAATTTCGAAGGTAAGATGAGCGCGGTGGTATCGTTGCGCAAAGTTTGTTCGTTGACAATACGTTGCCCGCCGTAGGCATTTTCAATCAACTGCAAGGTGCGGGTATTTTGCGAAACAATGTTACCAGTGAGCCGGTATAAGGCGCCGGTTTGAAAAAAATATTGATTATCCTTGCCGAAATGCAACGTATAGTCGGCCGAGAAACGAAAGGCCGAACCCGAAAAGAAAGCATTGTCGATTTGGCGCGTAATGGTCAGGACGCCTTCGCGTTGGTGAGCCGTACGTACTACCTTGTTACCAAAGTAATAGGTATAGGCCGCACCCACGCTCAATCCCTTGAACAAACGGTACCCGGCCTGCACAAACAAGGCATTCATTCCGCCTTCGCCTGTTTTGACAACGGTTTGGGTGCTGTCCTTGGTGCGGATATAATAACCTGCGGTGGCATAGGGCCGGAACCCGAATCCGATACCGCCCCGGCCAATGGGAATACCCAAAGCCACATAGGGTGTTAAATTGGTTCCGCCCTTTGAGCGCCGGGCACCGCTGCGCAAATCATAACGGTGGAACGACAATGCAGCACTGTAATTAACGTAGCGCAAATCTCCCAAACTCGAAGGAAGCAGAAAATTGTAATGAATACTGTCGGACGGAAAATTCAAATGCCCCATAGCGGCATTTTCGATGATTTGCGGGTCGGTGGGGTCGCCGTAGCCATAATAACCGTAGGGCGACAAGGAACCGTCTTGGGCCCGCAGGCCGGTCAGTCCCCAAACAAACAGATACAGAAAAATGTATTTTTTCATTCAGCGGGATTTAGGTGTAATAATGCGTCCATACCCAAAAATAGCAGGTTTTTATGAAACGCAAATATCTTATTTTTTATGTATTTAAGCAAGGTTTTGCCGTCGCCACCGGTGATGATGAGCCGAAGGGACGGAAAAGTTTCGCGCGCACGTGCGACAAGCCCGTCGATTTCGGCTGCCGCGCCCAATACGGCGCCCGCGTGCAAAGCGTTGAACGTGTCGGTGGCCGGGAAAGGAATTTCATCGGGCACCGGTTCGGGCCAAGGCAAGGCGGCCGTGCCTTCGTGCATGGCGCGGTAGCGCATTTGCAGGCCCGGGCTGATGGCTCCGCCCTTGTAAACATTGTCGGCGGTAATGATGTCGTAGGTGATACAGGTGCCGGCATCCACCACCATAAGATCGCCATCGGCCAATTGACGGGCACCGGCGGCCAAGGCGATACGGTCGGCCCCCAGGGTGTCGGGTGTACCATAATGCAAGCGGAACGGCAAGCGAATACCGGCATTGATTTCCAAAACCGGAATACCGCGCTCCTTCAACTGCCGGCGTACCTTTTGCCCTCCCCCACCCGTTTGCACGACGGCGGCACGAACGGGGCCGGTGAGTTCGGGCAGCGAATCACCGGAAAAACTTTGCAATATGCGCCCGTCGCGGCACAGGGCCGTTTTGACGCGCGTATTGCCGATGTCGATGCAGAGGTATTGCATAGGTTTTCAAAGATACGTTTTATCCGAATAAACGTTCAATTACCTTATTTATTGGCGCTCCGAGCCGCCCTACCGGCGTCTCTACGCGGCTTCACAAGCCGTCGGGGCGCCGGCGGCGGAATAAAATTCCGCGGCCGGCGGCGCAAAAATACCGGCGGCAAATACTTTGATAACGGGCTTGATGATTTTTCAACACCTTGATAAGAAAAATCACGTCGTTTTTTGCGCCGCCGGCCCCGCGCCTTGCGCGGCGCCGGCGCCCCTTGTCTTGTTCCGCAACTCGGGGAGCCGGCACGCGTCGCCAATATATAAAGAAAACGCAAACAACTGAAAATTAACTAAAAACTCAAAACTTAAAACTCATAATTAACCACGCGTTTGTCTCCCCTCGGACTTCGGGAGCCGGCCGCCCTTCGCCTTCGCTCGGGCGGCGTCTCCCTTCGCATGCCGCGTCAGCCCTATGGTCTGCCGCGGGCCTCGGAACCCTGCGGTTTCCTCGGCGGTCGGCGAACCCGCAGGGCGGTTTCGCCTTTATTTGTTTTTTGTTGATAATCAAATGTTTAACGTTTTTTGTAGAGACGCCCAAATTGGGCGTCTCTACGGGTAAAAAATAAACCGCCTACAATGTTTATTGATGTAGATACGCGATGCATCGCGTCTCTACGGGCGAAACGGAATAATCGAATGGTATGGCAATTCGCCTTCAATGTTTACAATAGCGGAACAACCATAGCGACCGATGTCCCAACTAAGGCAGAATGCACCGAAAAGCCGGCGGCTGAGTGCCGCGGTGAAGCCGCGGTGTATCGAAGCCCCGGCCGGTCGCTTCGATACAATTTTTGCTACGCAAAAATCACTCAGCGACCTACATCGCGCCAGGGATGGGAGCGGTTATGCGCGGGCGGCGCGCCGCAGGCCTGCCGTGGCGGCGGGGCGACCAGTGGGGAGCCACGTCCGCCACGCTCGCAGGGCAAGAGCGGGCCGACCGCGCATTTGAGCGGACAGCCCGACGGCGCCGCGTGAACGCACCGCCGGATGAGCCGAAGGCGAAAGCCGGCGGTCGGCGTGAACGTGAGCGCCGGGGCGCCCATAAAAATACCTCCCTTATACCACGCTTGGCCGAAAAATCGTATTATTGCATAAACAAGCACTTGCTATGGCCCTCAAACGCGAATACAAAGCCGCCGGATTTGCCATCTTGGCTATCGTTCTGTTTATCTGGGGCTTTAACTTTCTCAAAGGCAAGGATTTGCTCAAATCCTACCGGGAATTTTATGCCGTGTTCGACAATGTGGACGGCATCGACAATTCCACGCCGGTCAAAATGCGCGGGCTCGTCATCGGGTCCATCAAAGATATGCACTTCCGCGAAAGCGACCGTAAAATCATCCTTACGCTCAACATCGACAAAGAATACAACGTGCCCAAAGACAGCCGCATCAAAATTTCGGGCAACGGCATCCTGGGCAGTCGCAACCTGGAACTGGAACCCGGCATTTCGCCCGAAACGGCCCGCTCGGGCGACACATTGCAAAGCGCCACATCGGGCGGATTCAGCGAAATGCTCGGCTCGGCACAAGAACAATTGGAAGCCCTGATTGTGAACACCAACAACCTTATTCTGAACCTCAACCGCGTGTTCGACACCGTAAATCGTGCCAACCTCAAACAATCGCTTAACAACTTGCGAATCATGTCGAACGACCTTACGCGGCTTACACGCCAAACCAACGCCCTGCTCGCCGCCAACCGCTCCCGTATCGACCAAACCGTGGCCAACCTGCAACAAAGCAGCGGCGACATCAAGCAAATCACCGAACGGCTCAACAAAACCGATTTCGAACTTTTGGTCAAAAACCTGTCGGAAAGCAGTGCAAAACTCAATGCCATTTTGGAAAATTTGCAACAAGGAAAAGGCACGGCCGGCAAGCTGATGAAGGACGAAGCGCTCTACCGCCAACTTAATCAAACGCTCCAAAACCTGGATGCGTTGCTACGCGATTTGAAAGCGCATCCCAAACGCTACGTCCATTTCTCGGTGTTCGGCCGCAAGGACAAACAGGCAAAAGACTGAGCGATGCAATATTTGGATAACCTTATTTTTGTCGTCTTACTGGCTGCGGGCATCGGTTATTTTGCCCGCAATGTGCGCAAAACCATACGAAACATCAAGTTGGGCCGGCCCTATCCGGTCAACGACCGTAAATCCGAACGCTGGCGCAATATGCTGCTGAAAGCGTTGGGTCAGAAAAAAATGTTCAAACGGCCCGTTCCGGCCCTGCTCCACCTGGCGGTTTACCTGGGCTTTATCATCATCAACATCGAAGTGGTCGAAATCATTATCGACGGTATTTTCGGCACGCATCGCGTGCTGAGCTTTATGGGCGGATTATATAATTTCCTTATCGGCGCATTCGAAATTTTGGCCATATTGGTCATCGTGGCGGTTACGGTGTTTTGGATACGCCGTAATGTGCTCAAACTTTTGCGCTTCAATATGCCCGAAATGGAAGGATGGCCCAAACGCGATGCCAACCTTATCCTCTATTTTGAATTCGTGCTTATGACGGCCTTCCTGACCATGAACGCCGCCGACCTTAAACTGCAAATGCTACAATACGGGCATTACGCTTCGCATAAAGGCATTGTGGGCAGTTTTCCCGTCAGTCATTTTCTGCTCGGCATTTTGCCGAATAATCCGTCCGCCTTGGTGGCCATCGAACGTAGTATGTGGTGGTTCCACATTGCCGGCATCCTGGTTTTCCTGAACTACCTGTATTTTTCCAAGCATTTCCACATTCTCCTGGCTTTTCCCAATACCTATTTTGCCAAACTTCCGCCCTTGGCCAAATGGGACAACCTGGAAAGCGTAAAACGCGAAGTTGAATTGATGATGGATCCCAATGCCGACCCCTACGCGGCACCTGCCACGGACGAAGCCGAACTGGAACGGTTCGGCGCCAAGGATATTTTCGACCTGAAATGGATCAATATTCTCAATGCCTACACCTGCACCGAATGCGGACGTTGCACCGACGTTTGTCCGGCCAACAATACGGGCAAAAAACTTTCGCCGCGTAAAATCATGATGGACGTGCGCGACCGCACCGAAGCGGTGGGGAAAAACATCGACGCCAACGGTGGTGGGTTTAAAGACGACGGCAAATCCTTGCTCGATTATATTTCGCACGAAGAGATTTGGGCTTGCACCACCTGCAATGCCTGCGTGGAAGAATGTCCGGTGGAAAACAATCCGATGGACGTCATCGTTCAGTTGCGCCAATATCTGGTCATGGAAGAAAGTGCGGCTCCGGCCGAACTGAACATGATGTTTACCAATATGGAAAACAACGGCGCTCCTTGGCAATACAGCCAAGCCGACCGTTTGAATTGGGTAAATGAATAACCGTTTAAGTTTAGCACAACGCGATATTAAAAGGAATCAGCAGCAATGTACAAAAAAGAATTGAACGTAAAAACCATGGCCCAAGCGGCGGCCGAAGGACACAGCCCCGAATACTTATACTGGGTGGGGTGTATGGGCAGTTATGACGACCGTGCCAAAAAAATCACCCGTTCGTTTGTTCGTTTGCTTAACGAAGCGGGCGTGGACTTTGCCGTATTGGGCACCGAAGAAAGTTGTTCGGGCGACCCGGCCAAACGCGCGGGCAACGAATTTCTGTTTCAAATGCAAGCCATGGCC
>WGAP01000131.1 GCA_015494775.1 Flavobacteriales bacterium
GATTGCGCCGGACGGCCTTGCGGAATTTTTTTCTCGACACCGTTACCGTGGCCTGAAAAGGCACATTGCCGGGCAATTGCTCCACCGGCAAATAAACGGCTTTGACCGGCCAGGCAAATACCGAACGGCCACCGGCCACCAAGGCCTCGATCAGTTTACGTCTTTTGAGCCGGTAGGGCTTTGGAAATCCGTAGGGCCGTTTGGCTGGTTTCATTGTGCGGGCGTCCATTGGTTGTTTTTGAAATCCACATCGGGAACCAACATATCCGGATTGAGAAAAATCATACGGATACGGTCTTTGGGAACGGGAATTTCCATTTCGTAAGTCGGAAATCCGTCATACCAGGGTTTGAGCGTATGGAATTCGGTAGGATGGATAAATAAAGGCCCTTGTCGATAATGCAAGGTGCGGAAGAATGGAATATGCCAAATATGCAACTTGCCATCGGTGGTTTTGACGGCCACATCCACGGGCATGGGCATGGTTCCGCGGTTGCGAATGCGTATCATCGTTTTGTTTCCGCGGGCTTCGACCGTGTCGATGGCGTAATCGATATGTTTGGTGCCGTTGATCCAATAATCGTAATACCAATCCAGTTCCATATCCGCGGCCTTTTCGGCCTCGCGAAGCATATCGGCCGGCCGGGGATGTTTGAATTGCCAATTACGGTAATAGTTTTGCAAGAACCGGAAGGCCGCATCCGGCCCGGTAATATGAAAAATACCCGCCAGAAACAGTGCGCCCTTGTCGTAAGCATTGACCCAATAAGCCGCGTTGGAATTGTAAAAATCCGAAAACATGGAAACGGGTTCCTCGTATTCGCTTCTGGCGTAGGGAATATAACTCTCCAACATGCCCCGGGTAATCCATTGATCCTCGCCGCGGGGTTTATACCACAAATCGTGCATGGCCATGGTGCTGACAAAGGTGGTAAAACCCTCATCCATCCACGGGTAACGGTTTTCGTCGGTGGCCAGGACAAATTGAAACCAGGAATGGGCCATTTCGTGCAAGGTGGTGCCCACCAGGGAGCCCAATTTGCGCCGGCCGAGAATGAACGTGCCCATGGCGTATTCCATGCCGCCGTCGCCGGCTTGGATGATGCTGTATTTTCGGTAGGGATACGGCCCGATGATTTTGTCGTAATAAGCCAAGGCCCGGGCGGCATAAACCTTTAAGCTGTCCCAATGGCGTTGCACCGATTTGGACGAAGGAACGTAGTAGAAATGCAAGACCACACCGTTGTCGGCGCGCAAGGTGTCGTGCCGGTATTCGGGGTCGGCGGCCCAGGAAAAATCGTGCACTTGCGGCGCAACGAAGTGCCAGGTGAGTTTGCGGACTTTCGGGCTGCGGAATTTTTTCTTTTTTCCCGAAGGATGGTTGGCGGCCTTGACTTCGTCGGGATTTTGCAAATAGCCCGATGCGGCCACCGTGTAGCGGGAATCGATGTGGATGCGCACATCGAAATCGCCCCAAACGCCGAAAAATTCACGGCCCAGAAAAGGGCGCACGTGCCAGCCGTCGGGACGGTATTCGGCGGCCTTGGGATACCATTGGGCCATGGACAGGTCAATGCCTTCGGCATTGTCGTAGCCCGAACGGCGGATGAGTTTGGGAATGTGCACCGTGTAGTCCATATCGAACACGGTGGTGTCGCCCGGTGCCAAGGGCTTGTTGAGCCGCACGCGCATCACGGTTTCGGTGATTTGATAATCCGCGTCCCGGCCGTCTTGGCGGAGCGAATGGATGCTATAATTGCCCGATTCGTCCGGTTTTAGTCCGGCCAATTTTTCCAATCGCTTGTCGGGATCTTTCAATAAATGGTTGTGCCAATACAAAGCGCTGCCCGGACGAAAAGCATTCCAGTAAAGATGGTAGTAAAACTCGTGTAAAGTGTCGGGCGAACGGTTGACATAAGTTAGCCGCTGTTTTCCGTGGTAAGTATGGGCCGGAACGTCCACATCCACATCCATTTCGTATCGGGCATATTGCTGCCAGTAGTTTTGTGCTGCGGATGTATGGAACAGAAAAAGAAAAACCGGACCGAAAAGGAGTCGTTTCATCGATTGGGTGTTTGGACACGAAAATACACAAACGCCGGGCCAAATCAAAACGGGGAAAACCGAATGGAAATTTTAAGGATAATATTTTGGAAAAATTCCGAATGTGTTTTCGGGCTAATAAGCGGATTGCGAAAAATCCGGTGGAAAACGAATATTCAAAATTCAATAAAAAAAGGGTGTAAAATACCGTCATCAAAAGACCGCATTTTACACCCGGGAAAGAATTACACTTTACACGGAGCAAAAATAAAAAATTTGGCTGAAAATTACATACAATGCTTCAATAATTTATGCAAAAATCATTCGTTCTCGACCCTTCCACTCAGGGTCCGGACGAATTCC
>WGAP01000132.1 GCA_015494775.1 Flavobacteriales bacterium
CAATGTTTGCAGTAGCGGAATAAACATAAACCCGGATGTTTCAACCAAGGCGGAATGTCCCATTCTATCCGCGCGATAAATCGCGCGGAAAAAGCGATTTATCGCGCGGAAAAAGGCCGGCGGCTGAGTGCTGCGAACGTAGTGAGCAGTGGATCGAAGCCCCGGCCGGTCAATCCGGTCGCTTCGATACCATTTTTGCTACGCAAAAATCACTCAGCGACCGCCAAAACAGGTGCCTGAGTGCTGCGCCGAAGACGCAGTGTATCGAAGGCACCGGCCATCAACACGGTCGCTTCGATAAAAATCAACTCAAAACTAAAAACTCAAAACTCATAACTAAATCCGCGCCGGACACCCTAAAATCAATATCGGTAATAATCGGGCTTGTAGGGCCCGTCGGGATCCACGCCGATGTAGGCCGCTTGTTCGGGCGTAAGCCGTGTCAGCCGTACGCCCAGAGCGTCCAAATGCAGGCGCGCCACCTCCTCGTCCAGTTTTTTGGGCAGGCGGTAAACGCCCACGGGCATATCCTTTTGCCAGAGTTCCAGTTGGGCTAACACTTGATTGGTAAACGATGTGCTCATCACAAAGGACGGATGGCCCGTAGCATTGCCCAGGTTGACCAGCCGTCCGTCCGAGAGCAGGATAATGCCGTGCCCGTCGGGAAAAACGTAGCGGTCCACCTGCGGCTTGACCGGAATGTGCCGGATGCCCGGATAATTTTTGAGTCGTTCCACTTGGATTTCGTTATCGAAATGCCCGATGTTGGACACAATGGCGTTGTTTTTCATCCGAAGCATATGTTCGAGCGTGATAATGTCGCGGTTGCCGGTGGCCGTAACGAAAATGTCGGCCTTTTCGACCACATCGTCCAGTGTGAGCACCTCGTAGCCCTCCATGGCGGCTTGCAGGGCACAGATGGGGTCGATTTCGGTTACCACCACCTTGGCGCCGTAGTTTTTGAGCGCTTGTGCCGAGCCCTTGCCCACTTCGCCGTAGCCGCACACCACGGCCCTTTTGCCGGCAATCATCACGTCGGTGCCGCGTTTGATGCCGTCGATGAGCGATTCGCGGCAGCCGTAAAGGTTGTCGAATTTGGATTTGGTTACCGAATCGTTCACGTTGATGGCCGGAAAAAGCAATTTTCCCTGTTCATTGCGTTGATAGAGCCGGTGCACGCCGGTGGTGGTTTCTTCGGACACGCCGCGGATGCGTTGGACAAACCGGTGCCACTTTTGCGGGTCTTTTTGCAGGGATTGGCGCAGGCGGGCTAGGAGTTCGCGTTCGTCTTCGCTTTCCGGCTCACGGTCGAGCACGGCGGGATTTTCCTCGGCCTCATAGCCCAGGTGGATCATCAGGGTGGCGTCGCCGCCGTCGTCCACAATCAGGTCGGGTCCGCCGCCGTCGGGCCAAGTAAGCGCTTGTTCGGTGGCCCACCAATATTCGGCCAGGGTTTCGCCTTTCCAGGCAAAAACCGGGATGCCCGCCCTGGCAATGGCCGCCGCGGCTTCGTCTTGGGTGGAATAAATATTGCAGCTGGCCCAACGCACGTCGGCGCCCAGTTCCACCAGGGTTTCGATAAGCACGGCCGTTTGCACGGTCATATGGAGCGACCCGGCGATGCGCGCGCCTTTGAGCGGTTTTTGTGGTCCGTATTTCCGGCGCAGGGCCATTAGCCCGGGCATTTCGTGTTCGGCCAGTTGTATTTCTTTGCGGCCCCATTGGGCCAGTGATAAATCTTTGACTTTAAAATCTTTGCTTGTTGTTGTGCTCATGATACCGGATGTTTTTCGGGAAATAAAGATACGAAAAAGCCCTTGACGGATTTGGTCGGAAACGAATACTTTTTTTCGGTCGCTTCTTGTATTTTTCTGCGGGTCTCGTAATCCTACGGTTTCCTCGGCGGCTCCGGGAAACCTGTGATTTTTTAATAAATCAAACTGTAAGTCATTGATAATCAATATAAAATTTATAATTCAAAATTCATAATTAATCCAAGCTTTTTTCCGTGCATTCCCGTAGCCCACGTTTTTTGCGAAAAGTTTATCATTACTTACGTAGTGTAAACCCTTTGCTATTGAAAATAAAGTAGGAGGCCGTGTTTTGTCGTCAAAAAAAAGAATTTTTGTTTTATCCCTTATACGAAAAAGAAAAATCACTATATTTGCATCCGCAAAGCCGCTATTAGGGTTTTGGTTCTTTGAAAACTTTCGGGCGATTAGCTCAGCTGGTTCAGCGCATCCCGACTTCCAGTCGGGAGGGCCACTGACCAAAAAAACAAGGGCGATTAGCTCAGCTGGTTCAGCGCATCCCGACTTCCAGTCGGGAGGGCCACTGACCAAAAAAACAAGGGCGATTAGCTCAGCTGGTTCAGAGCATCCCGACTTCCAGTCGGGAGGGCCACTGACCAAAAAAACAAGGGCGATTAGCTCAGCTGGTTCAGAGCATCCCGACTGGAAG
>WGAP01000133.1 GCA_015494775.1 Flavobacteriales bacterium
AGTGCTGCGCCGAAGGCGCAGTGTATCGAAGGCACCGGCCATCAACACGGTCGCTTCGATAAAAAGCAACTCAAAACTAAGAACTCAAAACTCATAACTAAATCCGCGCCAGGGATGGAAGCGGTTATGCGGCGAAGTTGGCATCGCTTTAAGCATAAAATAATCACACCAAGTCTCGTTCTTTTTGCCTATAACGGCATTGGCCATCCTTGCCATAGCTACGGCTATGCCTTCGGATGGCCGGCTTTGTTCTCGACAAAAATAACTTCAACTTTTCTGATACCTTATGCTTAAAGCGATGCCGCAATGCCGAAGTTTTTTTCGCCCGGCGGAGGCGACCGAAGGAAGCCCCACGCACGGGCGGGCGCGGGCGCGCGGCACGCGCGCCCGCGCAAAAAACCGGCATTTGCCGAGCCGCATTGTAGCGGACAGCCCGGTGCCGCACATTGCGGAGCAATGTCGGCAGGCGCCCTAAAAAAATTATTTCCCTTCGACCAAATGCCGGTAGGCATTGCGGGCGGCCGTTTCTTCGGCCTTTTTCTTGGTGTGGGCCCTGCCGCGGCCGGCCAAACGATGGTCCACAAAGAGCCGGACGTGAAAAAGCGGGCGGCCGTCGCCGTCGGTTTCGGCTAGGGTGTCGAAATGGTAATGCTTGCGGTTTTTCTGGCACCAGTTGATGATTTCGGCCTTGTAGCTCGAAATCCGGTCTTGGAGCCGGTCCAGGCGGACTTGCGGCAGGATTTTGTCCAGAATAAATTTCCGGGCCCGCTCATACCCCTGGTCCATGAACACGGCCCCCACCAGGGCTTCGAGCACATTGCCTTCCAGGTCGTGGCCGTATTGATGATGACCCGCCGGCGGGAGGAATTTGCGCAATTGCCATTGCCGTCCGATGCGGTTGAGCGATTTGCGGCTTACCACCTTGGCGCGTATATCGGTGAGTTGGCCTTCCTTTTTGCCGGGATATTTTTGGAAGAGGTATTCGGCGATGACCAACGAAAGCACCGAATCGCCCAGAAATTCCAAACGTTCGAAATTGTAAAGATGGCCGTGTTCGTCGCGCAGATTATAACCCGGATGTGTAAAGGCCTTACGGTACCAATCGGTATTTTGCGGCGCAAAGCCCAGGATTTTCCGGATACGTAAATCGAATTCGGAAGCCGTGGAATATTTTTCCGCGCGGCCGAAAATACGATACCACAGCCGTTTGAAGGCGGATTTATTCAAACTTTTTGAAAACAATCGAGGTGTTGTGACCGCCGAAACCGAAGGTGTTGTTTACGGCATAGCGAACGGGGCGTTCCTGTGCCTTGTTGAAGGTAAAGTTGAGTTTAGGGTCGATTTCGGGGTCGTCGGTAAAGTGGTTGATGGTGGGCGGTATCAGCTCTTTGTTGATGGCCAATACGGACGCAATGGATTCCACCGCGCCGGCGGCACCGAGCAGGTGGCCGGTCATGGATTTGGTGGAACTGATATTGAGGCGGTAGGCCGCATCGCCGAACACTTGCAGGATGGCCTTGGCTTCGGCTATATCGCCCAAGGGCGTGGAAGTGCCGTGCACGTTGATGTAATCCACCTCTTCGGGACGGATGCCGGCTTCGTCCAATGCCAGTTGCATCACTTGGGCCGCGCCGCGGCCTTCGGGATGCGGAGCCGTCATGTGGTAGGCATCGGCATTGAGCCCTGCGCCTACAATTTCGGCCAAAATATTGGCGCCGCGTTTGCGGGCGTGTTCGTATTCTTCGAGCACGATAATGCCTGCGCCTTCGCCGATCACAAAGCCGTCGCGGTCTTTGTCGAAGGGGCGGGAAGCCGTAGCGGGGTCATCGTTGCGGGTGGAAAGGGCGCGCATGGAATTGAATCCGCCCACACCCACTTCGGTAACGGCCGATTCGGCACCGCCGGTAACAATCACGTCGGCCTTGCCCAACAAAATAAGGTGATATGCATCGATAATGGCGTGCGACGACGTGGCACAAGCCGACACGGTGGCATAGTTGGGGCCGGTGTAGCCGTATTTGATGGATATGAGCCCGGCCGCCATGTCGGGAATCATTTTGGGAATAAGAAACGGACTGAATTTGGGCTTGCGTCCGCCCGCCATATAGTTTTCCACTTCATGTTGAAAAACGTTCAGCCCCCCGATACCCGAACCGATAATCACGCCCACGCGGTTTTTGTCCAACGAGGCGTCTTCGAGTCCGGCGTGTTCAATGGCCTCGGCCGCGGCCACCAGGGCGTATTGGGTAAAATTGTCGGTTTTGCGAAGCAGGGAACGTTCGATAAAATCGGCCGGATTGAAATCCTTGACTTCGCAGGCAAAACGAGTCTTGAATTCGGAAGCATCGAACTTCGATATGGGTGCCGAACCGCTGACTCCCCGGAAGAGGTTTTCGGTAAATTCGGACACATTATTCCCTATCGGAGTCAATGCTCCCAAACCCGTAATAACGACTCGTTTGCGGCTCATCGAATGCTTATTGTTTCAGATGGTTTTCAATGTATTCGATGGCTTGTCCGACGGTTTGAATTTGTTCGGCCTGATCGTCGGGGATTTGGATGTCGAATTCTTTTTCGAACTCCATAATCAATTCCACCGTGTCGAGGGAGTCGGCTCCCAAGTCGTTGGTGAAGTTGGCATCGTTGGTAATTTCGTTTTCATCCACACCGAGTTTTTCCACGATGATGGCTTTTACACGGGATGCAATGTCAGACATAATCTTAGATTTTTGGGTTTGTTCTGGCGCAAAAATAGGTATTTTTATAAATATGCAAGGAAGAGGGCGTCAGCTTTGAAAAGTTGACGGCGATTTCCCAAATCCGCGGGCGGCGTTTTGGGGTAGGCGGGCGGATGTGGTGTTAGAATGCTTAATAATGTATAGGATTGATGTTTTTGGGCGCCTTCCCGCACTCGTTCACACAGCCGCAGGCCTGCACGTTGTTTGTCCTGCGGCGTGTTCACGAGGCGGGAACCGGGCTGTCCGCTTAAATTCGCCTTGGCGGATGCCGTGGTTTTGCGCGGGCGCGCGTGCCGCGCGCCCGCGCCCGCCCGTGCGTGGGGCTTCCGCCGGTCGCCTCCGCCGGGCGGAAAACCATCGGCACCGCCGGCGGCTCATACCGCTCCCATCCCTGGCGCAGCTTAAAGCCCGGTCAAATCCGAATATGCTTTTCCACGCCGGTAAGCATCCGAAATCCGCTCGATTTTTTCTAACTTCAAGGCCGGAAATAGCTTTGGTTATGGAAAAACAAATCATCGAATGCGTGCCCAATATCAGCGAGGGCCGCGATATGAACAAAATAAACG
>WGAP01000134.1 GCA_015494775.1 Flavobacteriales bacterium
CGAGGCGATGATGGGCGTGTAGGCAAAGCCCTTGGAACCGCGGCGCAGGAATTCGTGGGCAAATTCCGCTTCGATTTCGTATTCGTAAAGTCCGGGGCGCATTTTGTCCAAGATGCGGCGGAAACCGGCCTCGGTGATGTCGCACGCGCGTCGGATTTGTTCGATTTCTTCGGGTTCCTTGACCGAACGCAGGCGTTGCAGGATGGGATTGCTGCGTTCCAGCTTGTGGCCGGGGAATTTTTCGCGGGCCCATTTGATGAAGCGGTCTTCGCGGGTTTCCACCTCCGATGCGGCGCGGTAGTGTTCGTTGGTGTTGATATAAAGCCGTTCGGCCAGGCGCATCAAATCCTTGAATACGCGCTCGAATTCGGTGGTCCAATACACGGTTTCAATGCCCGTGAGCGCCGTGGCGGCTTCCTTGGTCAGTTTCTCGCCTTCCCAGATTTTGATATGTTCATTGGTTTCGCGCACAAAAAGGATTTCGCGGTTTTTGGGGTCGGGCGCATCGGGAAAGAGCAAAAGGATGCTTTCTTCCTGGTCCACGCCCGTGAGGTAAAAAATATCACGGTGTTGTTGAAAGGGCAAGGTGCTGTCGGCACTGATGGGATAGATGTCGTTGGAATTGAACACGGCGATGGATGCCGGTTTCATCCGGTCCATAAACTTTTGGCGGTTGCGTTTGTAGAGCGACGCCGGTAGGGGTTGGTATCTCATAACGGAATTTTTTTGGGTTTCCCTCAAAGTTAGCAAAATTGGGCGGAAGGAGGTTTGCCGGTTTACGGGAAATTTCCGGTCGGGCATTCGGTGAGCGTTTTGTTACGCTTGTCCGGTGTTATATTATTGATGTTTTGGGCGCCCGGCCGCCCAAGTTCACATGGCCGCGTTGCTTCGCCAAAGCTCGCACCGCGGCGTGTTCACGGCGTTGCAGCAAGCATAGGCGGCCGCCGCGTGCTTTGCTCAAACGGTGCGGGCGCCCGCACCGGCATTTCAAGGCCGCGGTGCGTGGGGCTTCCTCCGGTCGCCTCCGCCCGCGGGAAATGCTCGGGCGCGCACCCGCCCCGTAACCGCTTCGCCCGCTGGCGCAAAATTATCTTATAAAAAATCCGCTTCGAATCGAAGCGGATTTTTTTGTGCTGCGAAAAATACCTTCTAGTATTCGCGCGGTCGTGCCTCGTTGACGCGCAGGTTGCGACCGTCCACTTCGGCTTCGTTGAGTTCGTCGATAGCTTTTTGGGCTTCGTCCTGGTTGGGCATTTCGATAAAACCGAAGCCCTTGCTACGCCCGGTAAACTTATCGGTGATGATTTTCACGGAATCCACGGTTCCGTATTCCTGAAAGATTTCTTTGAGCTCGTCTTCGCTCAAACGGTAAGGGATGTTCCCTACATAGATGTTCATAATACTAAAAAATAAAAAGTTAATACCTCACAAAGGTAGGTAATTAAATCCGAACAGCAAGTTGCGGTGGTTTTTTATGACTTTTACACCGGGTTTTTCGGGGCGCTACGGAGTCGCCTGCGGCGTTTCCCTGCGGGAAATTTGCACGGCTTCAAAAAATCATAAGTTGTTGAAAATCAATTCAAAATTCAAAATTTAGAATTCATAATTAAATTTGCGCCGTGGCGCCCGAAAATACCGAAAACTACTCCTTGACCGCCGCCGTCTCCACGCCCGTGTCGTCCAAAATCTTGCCGTCCAACAGGCGAACCAATCGTTTGGCATGAGCGGCAATGTCAGGCTCGTGGGTAACCAATATGATGGTGTGGCCTTCATCGTGCAGGCGGTCGAAAAGTTTCATCACCTCCTCCGATGATTGTGAGTCCAAATTTCCGGTGGGCTCGTCGGCCAGCAGAATGGACGGCCGGTTGATCAAAGCCCTGGCAATAGCCACCCGTTGACGCTGGCCGCCCGAAAGTTGGTTGGGTTTGTGGTCCGTGCGGTCGGCCAGGCCTACGCTTGCCAACATTTGACGGGCGCGTTCGAGCCGTTCGCGCTTGGGCACGCCGGCATAAATCAAGGGCAAGGCCGCATTTTCCAAGGCCGAAAGCCGGGGCAGCAGGTTGAAGGTCTGAAACACAAAGCCGATTTCTTTGTTGCGCACTTCGGCCAGTTGGTCGTCGGTGAGCTGTTCCACTTCGCGGCCGTTCAGGATGTATTTGCCCGATGTGGGCACATCCAAGGCGCCGATGATGTTCATCAGCGTGGATTTTCCGCTGCCCGAAGGGCCCATCAGGGCCACATATTCGCCCGCATTGACCGCAAGGTTGATGTCTTTGAGCACTTTGACCGTGGTGGCACCCAAAGGGTAATCCTTGTAGATATGTTCCAATCGAATGACTTCCTGTCCCTTGTTCATAAGGTAAAGACTTTTTGCAGCAATTGCCGGGTTTGTGCGGCGTAATCGAAATCGCGGTGGAAATAATTTCCGTCCCGGACTACGTAGTCCTTTTCCGCGATTTGAAGGCCTTTGTTTTGGATATATTCCACGGCTTCCAAAACGGTTTCCACTTCGTCATTGGTGGTGGTGGGATGAATGGAAATACGGGTCCAGCCGGGTTTTTTGTCGGTATTTCCACGGAGTATCTCGCTTTTTAAGCGGGCCGATTTTTGTCGGTCGAGGCCGAAAAGGTAATGCCCGTAGGTGCCGGCGCAGGAACAGCCGCCGCGCGCCTGGATGCCGAACAAATCGTTGAGCAACCGGTTGATCAGGGCGTAAGGCACCTTGTCGGACACAAACGACACCACGCCGAAACGTTCCTTATGGCGTCCTTCGAGTA
>WGAP01000135.1 GCA_015494775.1 Flavobacteriales bacterium
AGGAAACCGGATTTGTATTTTTAGTTTCCTTGCCGTATCTTTGTCCCGAAAAATCATTCCTTCGATGGACAAAATACGTCAACGCATCCTGGAAAAAGCCGCGGAACTCTTTCGTTCTCACGGTATTAAGCACACCACCATGGATGATATTGCCTCGGCATTGGGCATGTCCAAAAAGACGCTTTATCATCATTTTGAAAACAAAACGGCCTTGGTGAAACATACCACCGGCTATATTTTTGATAAAATTCAAGCTCAAATCCGCAGGATTTGCGAAAACATTTCCGACCCCTACGAACAATTTTTTGCCGTTCGCAAGACAATGCAGGAAATGCTGCGCAACACCACGCATCATTCGGCTTTTTACGAACTGCAAAAATGGTATCCCGAGGTGGCCGACGAACTCAAAAAACGTAAATTGGAAGCCATTATGCGCTTTTTGACCGTTAATTTGGAATTGGGCCACAAGGCCGGTTACTACAAAAAATCCTTGAACGACGAGTTTATCAAACATTTTTACTACGGCAACTCCTTGCTAATGATGAACCCCGAAGTTTATCCGCCCGACAAATTCGAACGCACCCGTGTGGGAAGGGAATTTCTCAAATTGTTCCTAACGTCCATTTCCACCAAAAAAGGCCGCGAACAACTCAAAAATATCGAACAAAAATTCTCCTTATGAAAACACCATACCGACTAATTATAGCACTTTTTTTGGCCCTGACAGGAAACCACGGAAACGCGCAGGATACTTTGCGTGTAGGGCTTAATGACGCCGTGCAATATGCCTTGGAACATAATGCCAACACCTACAAGGCACGCAACAACGTGCTCAAAGCCAAGCGAAAAGTGTGGGAAACCACGGCCATGGGCTTTCCGCAAGTCAATGGTTCGGTATCTTACCAAAAAATGCTCAAAAAACCCGTGCAAATGCTTCCGGCTCGCATTTTTAATCCCCATGCGCCGGCCGACCAATATATTCCGGTTTCATTCGGCACCGACCAAAGTGCCAAATGGGCCGTGCAACTGAACCAATTGATTTTCAACGGCTCCTATATCGTAGGGCTTTATTCCTCGCGCACATTCAAAAAAATCTCGGAAAACGCCCTGGTAAAAACCCGGCAAAAAGTGCGCGAACTCACCGTGCAGGCCTACGGCAATGCGCTTTTTCAGGACGAATTCCTGCGCATCATGAATGACAATATCCAAGTGGTCAAACAAAATTTGTTCGAAATCCGTCAAATGTACAAGAACGGCCTGGTGGAAGAAACCGATGTGGAACAATTGGAACTCACCCTGGCTTCGCTCCGAAATCAACGGGATTATTTGGAAAAAATGCGTCAAACGGCCTACGAAATGCTCAATTTCGTTTTGGGTCGCGACCCGGATGCCCCCCTGCTGCTGACCGACAGTTTGCAGGACATTATCAATGCCTCCAAAGACCTTAAATTGCTTGATGCACGCTTCGACCCTACACAAAATATCGATTACCGCATCGCCCAAAACAAGGTCAAGGCCGGCAAACTGCAAGTGCGATTCCAACAAAGCCAATTCCTGCCGCAAATCGTGGGTTTTGTTACCTACGGTAAAAACGCCTACAACAACGACTTTACGTTTTTCGACAAAGATCAGGCCTGGTACGAACAATCCATCCTGGGCATAAGCATCAACATCCCGCTTTTCAGCGGTTTGCAACGGATGAAAAAGGTAGGCCAGGCCCGCCTGGATTACCTCAACGCCCAAAAAGACCTGGAAAATCAAACCCGCCAATTACAAATCACCTGGCAACGGCTGCGTAACGATTACGAACACAGCATACGCCAGCTCGAAACCGCCCGTCAAAACCTTGCGCTGGCCGAAAAAATCGAACGCAAAGAACGCATCAAATACAAAGAAGGCGTGGGCAACAGTTTCCAACTCAATCAAGCCCGGATGCAACTCTACCGTATGCAACAAAAATATTTGCAATCCGTCCTGGATTTGCTCACCAAAAAAACACAATTGGAAAATCTTTTGGGAATAAATAATTAATGAAAAATACCCCGATAACTATGAAAAATACTTTTATTTCGATGAAAAATTTATGGAACGGAATAATTTTGACCGGACTTTTGCTCTTGTCCGGCCCGGTACTGACTTCCTGTCACCACAAGGGCGATATGCCCGCCGACCCCAAGGTGCGACGGGCGCAATTGATTAAACAAATCGACAGTTTGAAACGCGAACTGGTACGGCTCGAAAAACAAATGCGCGACACTTCGGAAGCCGATATTCCTTTTATCAATGCCGACACGGTGCAAACGCAATCGTTTGCCAAATACATCGACCTGCAAGGAACGGTCAAAACCGATGGCAACATCCTGGTGGTGCCCGAATTTCAGGGCGAAGTGGTCAAGGTGTACAAAAAAGTGGGCGACCGTGTGCGCAAGGGCGAAGTGATTATGCGCCTCGACGACGAAATCCTGCGCAACCAAATCGACGAAGTGCGCACCCAATACCGGCTCGCCCTCACCGCCTACCAACGCCAAAAACGATTGTGGGACCAAAAAATCGGCTCCGAAATGGCCTACCTGCAAGCCCGTACCAAAAAGGATGCGCTTTACAAAAAACTGCGCACACTCAAATCCCGCCTGCGACGGGCCAAAGTAACCGCACCCATTTCGGGCACCCTGGACGATATTATGGTCAAGGAAGGCGAAATGGCCGCACCGGGACGGCCCGTGGCGCGTATTGTCAATTTGGATAAAATTTATGCCGAAGCCGACGTGTCGGAAAAATACCTGACCAAGGTGCGCAAGGGAACGCCCGTCCACATCCGTTTTCCCGAAATCGGGAAGGAATTGGACGGCAAAGTGAGCTATACGGGTAATTTTATTCATCCCAATAACCGCACCTTCAAAACCCGGATTTATTTGGACAACAAAAACCGGCTCCTTAAACCCAACCTGACGGCCCACTTGCAAATCCTCGAACTCAAAAAAGACAGTGCGGTGGTGCTTCCGCTTGATTTGATTATGGAAGACCGCGCAGGGAACAACTACGTATTTGTTTTGGAAAAAACGGACAAACCGGACATTTTTACGGTCAAAAAACGTATTATCAAAGTAGGCCCGTCCTACAATGGCCGTGCTTTGATTGTTGAAGGGTTGAACCCCGGCGATTTGATTGCCCGTTTGGGCGCCCGCGGACTGACCGACGGCGACCGTGTGCGTATCCGTAAACCTCAATCCGGCGCATTATGAGCACAGACAAAAAGATATTCAAGCGTTTTGGCTTGACCGATTGGGCTTTGAAAAACTACAATGCGGTCAAGGTGATTATTGCCATTATTGTCATCGGCGGTTTGTTTTCCTACATCGAAATGCCGCGCGAATCTTTCCCCGATGTGGCCCAGCCCGAAGTGTTCGTTAGCACACCCTACCCCGGCAATGCGGCCCAGGATGTGGAAGACCTTATTACTCATCCCTTGGAATTGGAATTCAAAAAAATCCAAGGTGTGGACGAAATTAAATCCACATCCAAATCGGGATTTTCGAGCATCGACATCAAATTCAAATTCGACGTGGATCCCGACAAGGCCTTGCAAGACGTCAAGGACAAAATCGACGACGTAACGGCCGACAAAGACTGGCCCGACGATGTGCCCGCCGACCCCAAGGCCATGAAATTGGATTTTTCGGAAATGCGCCCCATTATGAACATCAACATTTCGGGCGATTATCCGGGCGACCGGCTCAAAGACATTGCCGAAGAATTGCAAGACCGCATCGAACAGTTGCCGCAAATTTCCTCGGCCGACATCCGCGGCGTGCAGGACAAGGAAGTGGAAGTGTCGGTGGACCTCAACGAAATGATCAGCCGGAATATTTCGTTCCGCAATATCGAAAACGCCATCAAAAACAACAATTTGAGCATATCGGCCGGTGAAATCAAGGAAGGCGGCGTGCGCCGCAATGTGCGCGTGAGCGGTGATTTCAAAAACACCGACCAAATTGCCAATATCGTTATCCGCAAAGCCAAGGACAAAATCACTTACCTCAAAGACGTGGCCACCGTGCGCTTCAAACCCAAGGAAGCCGAAAGCTATGCCCGCGAATTCGGTCATCCGGTGGTGATGCTCGATGTCAAAAAGCAAAGCGGCGCCAACCAATTGGAAGCCGCCGACGCCATTGCCAAAATCATCGACGACGCCAAAAAAACCTTTATTCCCAAAGACGTGCGCGTGCACATTACCAACGATTTGTCCGACCGCACCCGCAAGCAGGTTTCCGACCTGGAAAACAGCATCATTATGGGGATGCTTTTTGTGGTGCTGATATTGATGTTCTTTATGGGCTTCCGCAATGCTTTGTTTGTGGGTATTGCCATTCCGCTTTCCATGTTTTTGTCATTCCTGATATTGCACATATTCGGCGTAACGCTCAACACCATGGTGCTTTTTGCCCTGGTTTTGGCCTTGGGTATGCTGGTGGACAACGGTATTGTGATTATCGAAAACATTTACCGCTACCGCGAAGAAGGTTTCGGCCCCTTGCAATCGGCACGTTTTGCCGTGGGCGAAGTGGCTTGGCCCATTATCGGTTCCACGGCCACCACGGTGGTGGCCTTCCTGCCTTTGGCCTTTTGGCCGGGCATTATCGGCAACTTTATGCAATATCTGCCCATCACCTTGATGGTGGTGCTCAGTTCGTCGCTTTTTGTGGCCCTTGTGGTCAATCCCGTGTTGGCACGCTTGTATATGAAAATGGAAGAAACGGAAAAACCCTACCGGAAATACATTCGCGAATTGATTATTTACGGGCTTTTGGCCGTTCTGTTTTTCGGTTTGGAATTCCTGATTCCCCACTTGGCCGTTAAATGGAAACACTTGTTCAACGCCTTGGGGCTTTGGTTTGCCATTATGTTGGTTTGGGAATGGTCATACCGGACATTTCTCAAATCCGTTATCCATTGGTTTCAGTATAAATTTTTGCCATGGCTTGAAAATGTTTACAAGCGCACCATGGAATTCGCCACGCGCGCGCGTAATGCCCAACTGATATTCCTTTCCACCGTGGGATTGTTGATCCTTTCGGGATTGCTGATGAAATTATTCCCACTCAAAACCCAATTTTTTCCCAATACCGAGCCCAACCAACTTTATGTTTATATCGAATTTCCGGTAGGAACCGACATCGATGTTGTCAACAAATTTACCCGTCAATCCACGGAAAAAATCAGGAAATATTTTAACGATAATAAGTACGATTATATGGTCCGTTCCATTGTGGAACAGGTAGGGCAAGGCACCGGCGACCCGCGCAGGGATTTTATCGGCGGAAAAACGCCCAACCGGGCCAAAATCATCATCGATTTCGAAGATTTCGACAAACGTAAAGGTGTCAGCACATCCGATATTATGAACGATTTACGCAAACTGATACGCGGTTATGCCGGTATTAAAATTTCGGCGGACAAAGACCAACACAAACCACCCATGGGTTTGCCCCTGGAATTGAAACTCATCGGTGATGATTACGACCAACTATTGGCCGAAGCCATCCGGGTCAAAAAATACATCGACGATGCACATATTCCCGGCATCGAAGACCTGCAAATCGACGTGGACAAGAACAAGCCCGAACTGGAAATCCGGGTGGACAAGGAAAAGGCCGGCCGCTTGGGTATTTCCACCGCGCAAGTGGGTATGCAGTTGCGCACGGCCATTTATGGCAACGAAGCCGACAGCTACAAATGGGGCGACGACGATTATCCCATCAATGTTCGCCTGGCCGACAAGTATCGTTACAACCGTAACCGCTTGTTGGATCAACGTATCGTTTACCGCGACCGGCAGTCGGGTCGTTTGGTGAGTGTTCCGCTTTCGGCCGTGGCAAGCATGCAACCCAAATCCACGTTTAGCGCCATCAAGCGCAAAGACCTGAAACGGGTAATTACGTTGGGTTCCAATGTTTTGGAAGGATATAATGCCAACGAAATCGTGGATCAGGTCAAAAAACTGATGGAAAATTATCAACTGCCCCGCGGTATGCGCTACACTTTCGAAGGCGAACAGAAAGAGATGAAAAAGAACATGGCCTTCCTTTCGCGCGCTTTGATGATTGCCATATTGATGATTTTCCTGATTTTGGTATTGCAATTCAATTCCATTTCCACGCCTTTTATCATTATGATTACCGTGATATTGAGCATGATAGGCGTTTTGCTCGGGCTGGTGATTACGCGGGCCGAATTTACGGTGGTCATGACCATGATCGGTATCATTTCGCTGGCGGGAATTGTGGTCAACAATGCCATTGTGCTCCTGGATTATACCAACCTGACCATAGCCCGCAAAAAGGTGGAAGCCGGATTGGGTGAAGAGGACAAACCCACATTGGGCATAGTGCGCGCTTCGATTGTAGAAGCCGGAAAAACCCGTTTGCGTCCGGTTTTGCTCACGGCCATCACCACCATTTTGGGACTTATTCCCTTGGCCTTGGGTATGAATTTGGATTTTATCGGATTGTTTGCCGAATTCAAACCCGACTTTTATCTCGGCGGCGAAAACGTGGCTTTCTGGGGCCCCTTGGCGCGGGCCGTTATCTACGGATTGACCTTTGCCACCTTCCTGACTTTGATTGTGGTGCCGTCCATTTACTTCATTTTCCTGAAAATGACCCGCCAAGTGGCACGGGAAGAAACGGTTACGGATACCGAAGTATAAGGTTGAATGCGTGAATAATAAACCGAACGCCGGGGGCGAAAACCTCCGGCGTTTTTGTTAATGGATATTCGGCAAGAAACAATAAAAAAACCGCCCCGAAACGTTTCGAGGCGATTTTCGCTTGTAGCGGAGGCAGGACTCGAACCTGCGACCTTCGGGTTATGAGCCCGACGAGCTACCTACTGCTCTACTCCGCGGTTTTGCGGTGCAAATATACGGCAAAATTATTTCCGTGTCAAGGGCGGTCGAAAAATTTTTCCTGAGCGTCGCGTTTGCGTCCGAAATAGGATTTCCAAACACTTTCCATCCAGCAGGCAATGCAAAAATCTAACATCACTTCCGAGAGCACGGCAACCAAAAACACCGTGGCGAGCACTTTGGCCGCCGTCAGGGCGCCGGTCCAGATCAACAGGGCCACACCCACCGAAAACGTCATGCCCACACGCGCGGCGAATTGCTTGGTCGAAGCGTCGATTTCGCGGGGTTTGACTTGCAAATAGTCCAAAACCAAGCCCAAGCCGCGGCAAAGCGGACTGTAACGCACACCGAACAGCACGCGAATACTGAAATCCACGGCCAAAACATACATGGGAATACGCCAGTCGGCCAGTAAAAACATCATCAGCAAGGCCGCCACAATGGTGCTGTAAAACTTGATCAAATAAACGTTGACGCGCTTATAATTAACCGGACAAACTTGTTGGTTCATGGCAGTGTTATTTTACATGACAAAGTTACGAAAATTATTTATTTGCGTAACGATTGTTACATTATTTATTTTTAGACGCTCCGAAACCCGCCTGCGGCGGTTTTCTACGCGGCTCCGGGAGCCACCTGCGGTGTCTCCCTTCGCTTGCTGCGGAGCCCTGACGGTCTCCTTGCATGCCTCGGAACCCTTCGGTTTCCTCGGCGCTCCGGGAACCTGCGGCTTTCGGGGGGCAAAGCCACAGGCCGCGCCTTGTTTCCCTTCGCACCTTCGGGAGCCGGCGCGCTCCGCCTATGGCTTCGCGCTTGTCTCCCTTCGGACTTCGCAAGCCCTTCGGTCTTGCTCCGCTACAATTTTTGTTGATGTATCCGCGCGATTTATCGCGCCGGGAAAAGGCCGGCGGCTGAGTGCCGCGGTGAAGCCGCGGTGTATCGAAGTCCCGGCCGGTCAATCCGGCCGCTTCGATGGTTGCCGGTGGGCCACACATCATTAAAAAAAACGAATGTAAGTCGTTGAAAATCAATTCAAAATTCAAAATTTAGAATTCATAATTAGATTTGCGCCAGGGATGGAAGCGGTATGAGCCGCCGGCGGTGCCGATGGTTTTCCGCCCGGCGGAGGCGACCAGCAGGAAGCCCCACGCACGGGCGGGCGCGGGCGCGCGCGCCGCGCGCACCCGCGCAAAACCACGGCATCCGCCAAGGCGAATATGAGCGGACAGCCCGGTGCCGCACATTGCGAAGCAATGTCGGCAGGCGCCCAAAAAAACAAAAAAGGCAAGCACACAGGCCTGCCTTTTGGTTATGAATGGATAGTTTGCTAAAATTCCTCGGCATGGATTTGGCCGGGTTCGCGCTTGGTGTGTTCCTTGAAGCCGTCGGCGGTGAGTAAA
>WGAP01000136.1 GCA_015494775.1 Flavobacteriales bacterium
AAATATCGCCGCCGGTGCGCGTCCATGCCAGTCCGGTTACCAGGCCGGGAAGCATTTTTTTCTCGTAAAGCTCCGAGGCGAATTTTTCGGGTCCCAAAATGTCGAGGATATCTTTGTTGGTGATTTTGGGCGTGAAGGGTTCTTCCACGGCCACGGATTTGGCCCTGTGGCGAATCAGTTTGGCCAACATTTTTTCCAGTCCGCGTACGCCCGATTCGCGCGTGTAGTGTACGATAACACGTTCGATTTGGGGTTTGTTGATTTTGAATTGTTCGGGCGTGAGGCCGTGTTCTTCCAAAAGTTTGGGTATTAAATGCCGCTTGGCGATTTCCACCTTTTCTTCGATGGTGTAGCCCGAAATGGGAATAACTTCGAGCCGGTCGCGGAGGGCCCAGGGAATATCGTAGAAATAATTGGCCGTGCCGATGAACATCACGCGCGAAAGGTCGTAGGGAATTTCGAGGAAATTATCGTAGAATTCCTTGTTTTGTTCCGGGTCCAACACTTCGAGCAAGGCACTGGACGGGTCGCCCTTATAGTCCGAACCGATTTTGTCCAATTCATCCAACACGAATACGGGATTTGAGGTGCCGGCCTTTTTGATCATCTGAATAATGCGACCGGGCATGGCGCCGATGTAGGTTTTGCGGTGGCCGCGTATTTCGGCTTCGTCGCGCAGACCGCCCAGCGACATGCGCACATATTTGCGGCCGATGGCTTCGGCGATGCTCTTGCCCAAGGAGGTTTTACCCACGCCCGGCGGGCCGTAGAGCAACAGGATGGGTGATTTCATATCCTTTTTGAGTTTGAGCACCGCCAGGTATTCGATAATGCGTTTTTTGACGTCTTCCAGGCCGTAGTGGTCGCGGTCGAGGATTTCGCGGGCGCGTTTGAGGTCGAATTGGTCTTCGGAATAAGTGTTCCAGGGCAAATCCAAAAGCAGTTCCAAATAATTGCGTTGAATGGCATATTCGGCCATTTGGGGGTTGAGCCGTTGGAGGCGTTTGAGTTCCTTGTCGAAGGTTTTGGCCACGTATTCGGGCCATTTTTTTTGGGCCGCCCGTTGTTTCATTTCTTCGATTTCCTGCATGGTGGCATCGCCCAGTTCTTCCTGAATGGTGCGGATTTGTTGATGCAGGAAATATTCGCGCGACTGTTTATCCAGCGCCGTTTTGGTTTTGTTTTCGATTTCGTTGCGCAATTTGAGTTTTTCCACTTCGAGTCGCAGTAGGCGCAGCACTTCCAGTGCCCGTTCCTTGATGTCGAGTGTGCCCAGGAGTTTTTGCTTGGATTCGATGGGTAAATCCAAGTTGGATGCCACGAAATTGACAAAGAAATGCGGGTCGCGGATGTTGTCGATGGCCATAATGGCTTCGTCGGGGATGGAAGGATTCAGCTTGATGCTTTGGATGGCCAATTGACGGATTTGGCGGACCGTTTCGTCAAATTCGGCATCGTGTTCGGGTACTTTTTCGTCCAGGGAACGGATGCGGGCGGTGATATAAGGTTCGGTTGCGGTGAAATCTTCCACTTCAAAAGGTTGGATACCTTGGATAATCACCGTTTCCACCTGTTCGGGTCCGGGAATAATGCGCAGGATTTTGGCCACGGTTCCCGTGCGGAACAAATCACCGGGGCCGGGGTTGTTTACCGAAGGGTCTTTTTGGGCCAAAACGCCGATGAGCCGGTCGTTTTCATATGCTTCGTGCACCAGCCGCAGGGACTTGGGCCGGCCTACCGAAATGGGGTTGCTGATTTGCGGAAAAAGATTATTGTTGCGAAGCGTGAGGATGGGAATCTCGCCGCTATGCGTATTTTTCAAATGATCGATTTCGGATTTGTCCAGCGTGGGAATATTGGCCGCATCGCCGTCGCCAAGAAAAAAAATCATTTCGGGTTTATTGCTCATACGTTGTCGGGTTTTTGTCAAGTTAGCGGGGTTTCAAAAATTATACCTTAATCCGAACCTGTCCTGTAAACTGACGCTTTGTCAGAATTTCATGGATTGATCAAAGGGAACACG
>WGAP01000137.1 GCA_015494775.1 Flavobacteriales bacterium
AACCCGTCATGCCCACATAGCCGATGACTTGGCCTTGGCTTACGTGCACACCCTTGCGCATGCCCTTGGCAAAACGGCTCATGTGCAGGTATTGGGTGGCATAGGTGGAATTGTGCCGGATTTTGATATAATTTCCGTTGCCGCGCGTATAACCGATTTTTTCGATATATCCGGCGGCCGTGGCATGGATGGGCGTGCCCACGGGCGCGGCAAAATCGGTTCCCAAATGCGGCTTGATGCGTCCGTAAATCCGCACATAGCGGCGCATGGTGTAGCGCGAAGTGATGCGCCCGAATTTAAGCGGCGATTTCAGGAATTGCTTGCGCAGCGAACGGCCTTTTTCGTCGAAGTAATCGTAGCGGTGGCCGAGGGTGTCGAATTCATAGCGGAAAGCATAGATGGTATCGCCGCGGTGGAAAAACACGGCAGCCTTCACCCGGCCGATGCCCAGGTAGCGGCCGTCGCCGGTGTATTTGTCGGTATAAACGGCCTTGAAACCGTCGCCCGGGAACAGGTGGAAAAAATCCACCGTCCAGGCATAGATTTCCGAAAGCCGAAGCGCCAAAACCGGACTTACGTTGCGCGCTTCCAAATCGCCGAAAAGGGATTGGCGGATGGGTAAGGAAATTTCTTTGGTGCGCTCCACCACAGGTTTTTGCACATCGGCAAAGGGATATTGGCCGTTGATGCTGTCCAAATAAACCAATTTGAAATCCACCGGCGACGCTTCGTAAACAAAAGCCACCGGCGATGCAGCCGTGTCGGCTGTTTTGGGGAAAACCAAATGGTAGGGCCGTCCGGCGCGTATATGACGCACATCCCAAAACTTTTTTACCGCTTCGGTAAGCCGGAAAACCTTGGCCGGATTGAGTGCGCGGGACAAAAGGATTTTCCCGAAAGTTTCGTTGCGGCGAACCGTGTCGTGCACAATGCGAAAGCGGCGTAAATCAAACCCCAGGAAACGGGGCGCGGGTTTGGGCTTGACCAATGTGTCGGACGGAGGGGCAACGGGTGTATCGACGGAAGTAGAACGGGAATGACATCCTGCCAAAAGAATTAAAAAGCCGAACAACAAAAGAAAGCGCCGTTTCATAAGGCAAAAATAAGAAAAGCAATCGAGGAAGTATGCGTGCATGAAACAGCATTTTCTAAAAAATCAATGTCGTTTTTTTCGGAAGTAATTTGGGACGTTTCGGGGACATATCAGGGACGTATTTTGAATAATAAATTCGTAACTATCTGATAATCAAAAGGCGCTCGCTACAATGATTAAAGTAGGAGCGCCAATAAATACGGTAGCGGAGCGATTTTTAGTAGACCCGCCAGGATTCGAACCTGGACAAGCAGAACCAAAATCTGCGGTGCTGCCGTTACACCACGGGTCTGTCAAAAAGCGATGCAAATATATGAAATATTTTTCGTGAAAAACAAAGGGGGAATTTTTGTTTGTATGCGGCTTCGGATGCGTAGCATCCGGCCGGGAGTTTCAAACTTATTAGGTTTATTCTGAAAAAATCGCGCCAGGGATGGAAGCGGTTATGCGGCGCAGGCGGCGAGCATGCTTTTCCGCCCGGCGGAGGCGACCGGAGGAAGCCCCACGCACGGGCGGGCGCGGGCGCGCGTGCCGCGCGCCCGCGCAAAAGCAGCGAGCCGACAAGCCGCATTTGAGCGGACAGCCCGGCGGCGCCTGGCGTTGCAGCAAGCATAAAACATTCACACCAAGTTTTGTTCTTTTTGCCGATAACGGCATTGGCCATCCTTGCCATAGCTTCGGCTATGCCTTCGGATTGCCGGCTTTGTTCTCGACAAAAATAACTGCAAATTATCCGAAATTTTATGCTTGCTGCAACGCTGTGAGGAACGGCCGATGCGAAAGCGCTACGCCGCTTGAAGCAGCGGCCGTGGCCCCGCCGCGGCGCCGAAGGCGCCGGCGAATTGCCGAAGGCAAGTCGCGCGGGCATTCGCCCGCCGGCGGGGCCCCGAACGTGGGCGGCCGGGCGCCCTAATAACCTTTCCCCGAATTGTCGTAATTTTACGCATCCGACCAAAGCCGGTATGAAACCCGTCGAACGCATCAAAGAACCGATACGGCTGGAAATGGAACTTTTCGAGCAAAAGTTCCGCGAGTTGTTACGTTCACACGTGCCCCTGCTCAACCGCGTTACCATGTTCCTGGTTACGCGCAAAGGCAAACGTATGCGCCCTATGCTGGTGTTGCTTACGGCCAAAATGCTGGCAGGCAAAGTTACCGAACGCACCTATCGCGGCGCCGGCATCATCGAACTGATCCACACGGCTACCATTGTGCACGACGACGTGGTGGACGAAAGCACGTTCCGGCGCGGATTTTTCTCTATCAATGCGCTGTGGCGGAATAAAATAGCCGTTTTGGTGGGCGACTTTCTCCTGGCCAAAGGGCTGGTGCATTCCATCGACAATGACGACTTCGACCTGCTGCGTATCATTTCGGTGGCGGTCAAAGAAATGAGCGAAGGCGAACTGCTGCAAATCGAAAAGGCACGGAAACTCAACATCACCGAGGAGGTTTACTTTGAAATCATCCGCCAAAAAACCGCCACGCTCATCGCCGCCTGCACGGCCATGGGCGCCGCCTCGGTGGGTTCCGGCCCCAAAACGGTGCGCGATATGCACCGCTTCGGCGAATTGCTCGGATTGGCCTTCCAAATCAAGGACGACCTGTTCGACTACACCGGCGACAGCATCGGCAAACCCACCGGCATCGACATCAAGGAACGCAAAATGACCCTGCCGCTCATTTACGCGCTCGACCAAGCCCCCGCGGCCAAAAAACGTTGGATACGCAACATTGTCAAAAACCACAACACCGACAAGCAAAAAGTGGCCGCCCTGATCGATTACGTGCGCGCGTCGGGCGGATTGGATTATGCCACCGCGCGTATGCACGCCTTGAAGGACGAAGCTTTGGCCATACTGAAACAATACCCCGACAATGCCGCCCGGCATAGTTTGGAACAATTGGCTGAATACGTAATCAACCGCAAAATCTGAAACCCGTGGGACGCATTCCCGAACATATTGTGGAACAAATTCGCGACACGGCACGCGTCGAAGAAGTTATCGGCGAATTCGTGGAACTCAAACGGGCCGGTAGCAACCTGAAAGGTTTCAGTCCGTTTAACAACGAACGCACGCCTTCGTTTTTCGTGTCGCCCGCCAAGCAAATATGGAAGGATTTCTCCTCGGGCAAGGGCGGCGACGTGGTCAAGTTCCTGATGGAACACGAAAGCATGAGCTACCCCGAAGCCCTGCGTTGGCTGGCCCGGAAATACAACATAAGCATTCCCGAAGAAGAACCCGATGCCGAGGCCGAACAACGCAGGCGCGAACGCGAGAGTCTGCTCCTGGCCTTGGAATTTGCGCGCGACTGGTTCATCGAACAACTCTACCACACCGAAGAAGGCAAATCCGTCGGATTGAGCTACTTCCGCGAACGCGGTTTCCTGGAAAAAACCTTGCGGGAATTCGACATCGGCTATGCGCCGGAGGCCTTCGACGCCTTTTACAAGGCCGCCATCGCCAAGGGTTTCAAGGACGACGTGCTGGAAGGCGCCGGATTGATTATCCGCAAAAACAACCGCATTGTGGACCGCTTTTACGGCCGCGTGATTTTTCCCATCCACCGGCTCGGCGGCAATGTGGTGGGCTTTGCCGGCCGTATATTGGACACGTCCAAACATCCGGCCAAATACATCAATTCGCCCGAAACCGAAGTGTATCACAAAAGCAAAATCCTCTACGGTATGCACAAGGCCAAAAGCCATATCGCCCGCGAGGACAATGCCTATTTGGTGGAGGGCTACACCGACGTATTGGCCTTTTATCAAGCGGGCATCCAAAACACCGTGGCCTCGGCAGGCACATCGCTTACCGAAGAACAGGTGCGGCTTATCAAACGCTTTACGCCCAACATCACTTTGGTTTACGACGGCGACCCGGCCGGACTGCGGGCGGCCATACGCGGCGTGGACATTATCCTGGAAAACGATATGAACGTGCGCGTGGTGGTGCTGCCCGAAGGCGAAGACCCCGACAGCTATGCCCACAAAGTCAGTTCCGAAGCATTGGTGCACTACCTGGAAGCCGAAAGCCGCGATTTTATCGAGTTTGCCGCCGAAATCCTGCTCCAAGACCAAACCGACCCGGTGCGTATTTTTGAAATGATACGCCATGTGGTGGAAAGCATTGCCAAAATACCCAACGAAATCAAGCGCGAACTCTACATCCGTCGCGTGGCGCAAATCACCGGCATCGACGAGCAAAAACTTTTTGTGGAATTGCACACGGCCCTGCGCCGCAAAATCCGTTCCATGCAAGGACGTTTCCGTCAGGAATTGCCCGCACCCAAAATGCAGGTGGCCGAGCCCCAAATCACGCTTACCGACCGCATCCCCGTCTTGGAACGCGAAATCATCAAAATCCTCTTGCTCTACGGACACGAAAAAGCCCTGTTTCCCTACTACAACGTAACGGACGAAATCGACGGCGAACTCCAAATCGACATCCGCGAAGTGGAACAGGCCGTATGGCAAAAAATCCACACCGAAATAACGGCCGACGAAGTGGAATTCGCCTCGCCTGTTTTCAGGGAATTGTATAAAAAACTGATGGACATTTTCCTCAACGGCGAAAAACCCGACCTGGCCGCAATGGGCAAGGAATTGGATACCGAAAGTATGGAAATCCTCACCGACATTGTGTTCGAAAACGAAAAATACCCGCTTTCGGACTGGACCAAGCGCCGTATGCGCAACATCGACCCGGTGGAAAACCTCTCGCGCTACGTAACCCAAGTGCTTTACAACCTGCGTTTTGAATTACTCATCAAAAGTCTGGACGATTTCCACCACCAACAATTCCCCGAACCCCACAAGCCGTTGGAACCCGACAAGGCCGAAGCCGTATTGGAAGAAATGATGCAATACAACAAACTCAAACGATTGATAGGCGACATTTTGCATCGGGTGGTTTAATTCCCGTCGATTTTCAAAAAGATTTTTAACACTCCGGCAGCCCTGCGGTCTGCCTCCGTGGCTCCACAAGCCGCGGCTTCCTTATCCCGACGCATAGGCCGCGCCTTGTCTTGTTCCGCGGGCTGCGGAGCCCTTCGCACTTCGCAAGCTCGATGCTGCGGTCTCCTTGCCGGCTCCGGGAACCTGCGGCTTCCGGGAGCCGACGCCAAGGGCCGCGCCTTGTTTCCCTTCGCGGCTCCGCAAGCCCTTCGGTCTTGCTCCGCGCGCATCGGAGCCGCCTGCGGCGTCTCCTCGCAAAAACCATTTTCATACAGCCAAAAATTAACCTGTCATATTGGCAGAATTATCCTTACCTTTGTATTCCAACTTCGTTATATGACCGACAAACCTTTGTTTGAGAAAATTCCCGTGGTCCGCCGCCCCGGCGGACATCAGTCCGTATATATCGAAACCTACGGTTGTCAGATGAACGCCAACGACAGCGAAATCGTGGCTTCCATCCTCCAAGGCCAAGGTTATGCCGTTACCGACCGCCCCGAAGCCGCCGACCTGATATTGGTCAATACCTGTGCCGTGCGCGACAAGGCCGAACAAACCGTGCGCAACCGGCTTCAACATTTCCGCGGGCTCAAACGCCGCCGCCCCGGACTCAAAGTGGGCCTCATCGGCTGTATGGCCGAACGGCTCAAAGAACAAATCCTCGAACAAGAAAAACTGGTGGACCTGGTGGCCGGCCCCGACAGTTACCGCCAATTGCCGGCCATGCTCAACCAATTGCGCGACGGCCGCAAGGCGGTCAACGTGTTGCTCAGCTTGGAAGAAACCTACGACGATATTCCGCCCGTCCGCATCAATTCCAACGGCGTTTCGGCCTTTGTGTCCATCACCCGCGGATGCGACAATATGTGCACCTTTTGCGTGGTGCCATTCACGCGCGGGCGTGAGCGTAGCCGCCGGCCCGAAACCATCTGGCAGGAAATCGAAGAACTCCAAAGCCAAGGTTTCAAGGAAGTTACCCTCCTGGGCCAAAATGTGGACAGCTACCTGTGGTATGGTGGCGGCCCCAAAAAAGATTTTGTCAAACAACCCGGCGAAGTCCGGGCGTCGGCCGTTCGCTTTGCCGAACTGCTGGACCAAACGGCAGCCCGTTTTCCCGGCCTCCGTATTCGCTTCACCACCTCCAATCCGCAGGATATGACCCGCGATGTTATCCGCGTGATGAAACGGCATCCCAATATCGGGCGGCAAATCCATTTACCATTCCAATCGGGCAGCAACCGGATTTTGGAATTGATGAACCGCCAATATACCCGCGAGCAATATTTGGAACTCATCGATGACATCCGTAGCATTTTACCCGATATCGCCCTTTCGCACGACGTGATTGCCGGCTTCCCCACCGAAACCGAAGCCGACCACCGCGATACGCTTTCCCTGATGGAAGCCGTCCGGTTCGATTTCGGGTTTATGTTCGCCTACTCAGAACGTCCCGGCACCGCCGCTGCCAAACGGCTTGCCGACGATGTGCCACGCGGGGTCAAAATCCGCCGGCTGAACGAAATCATTGCCCTGCAACAACAACACAGTCGCCTGCGTATGCAGCAATTCGTAGGCCGCACGGTGGAGGTCCTGGTCGAAGGCCCTTCGCGCAAGTCCGAAAGCGAACTGATGGGCCGCAATTTGCAAAATGCCGTGGTCGTATTTCCCGGCAACGAACATATCCGCCCGGGCGACACCGTTCCGGTCAATATCACCGGCGCTA
This sequence comes from Flavobacteriales bacterium, assembly GCA_015494775.1. Classification (GTDB taxonomy): domain Bacteria; phylum Bacteroidota; class Bacteroidia; order Flavobacteriales; family Flavobacteriaceae; genus JAADED01. The sequence continues at coordinate 6,775 of WGAP01000137.1, forward strand.
CCAGTGCTACCCTGCGCGGCGAAGTGGTGGGCAGTTTAATTGATAAGTAAGAATAACTCCATGGATATTCAAAGCATCAAACAACGCTTCGGCATCATCGGCAAGGCACCCAAATTGGAACAAGCCATCCAACGGGCCGTGCGCGTGGCACCCACCGACATCACCGTGCTGGTTACCGGCGAAAGCGGAACGGGCAAGGAAATTATCCCCAAAATCATTCATCATTTTTCGACACGCAAACACGGGCCTTACTTTGCCATCAACTGCGGTGCCATCCCCGAAGGCACCATCGACAGCGAACTTTTCGGCCACGAAAAGGGTTCGTTTACGGGCGCCATTTCCACCCGCCGCGGATATTTCGAAGTGGCCGACAAAGGTACGCTCTTCCTGGACGAAGTGGCCGAATTGCCCCTGACCACCCAAGTGCGTTTGCTCCGTGTGTTGGAAAACGGCGAATACATCAAAGTGGGCTCCTCCAAAGTCCAAAAAACCGACGTGCGCATCATTGCCGCCACCAATCGCGATTTGGTCCGTTTGGTCGAAGAAGGCAAATTCCGCGAAGACCTCTATTACCGGCTGGCCACCGTGCAAATTCCGCTTCCGCCCTTACGCGAACGCGGCGAAGACATTATTATGCTATTCCGGAAATTTGCTTCCGACGTGGCCCACAAATACCACCTGCCGCCCGTACGGCTTACCCACGAAGCGGAACAAATGCTTATGCGCTACCATTGGCCCGGCAATATCCGCGAATTGCGCAACATTGTGGAACAACTTTCGGTGCTGGAAGAAAGCCGCATCATCACGCCCGAAATATTGCGCCCCTACCTCAAAGATTACCGGATGAACCTACCGAATATCATAACGGGCGAAGACGCTCAATTCGATTTCGGCAAAGATCGCGAATTGATTTTCAAATTGATTTACGAGCTTAAAAAAGACATTGACAACCTCAAAGTGGTAACGCAGGAACTGATGAACCGCCAACCCTTGACATTGCCCCAAAATGTGCCGGGCACACAGATTCCCGCCCATTATCACGGGGCCGAAAACGGCACCAACGGAACGATTATCATCGAACAAAACGATGCGGACGACACATCCCGCGACGAAACCCTTTCCATCCAGGAAAAAGAAAAAGAACTCATCCGCAAAGCCCTGGAAAAACACCACGGCAAACGCAAAGCCGCCGCCAAAGAACTGGGCATTTCCGAACGCACCCTCTACCGCAAAATCAAGCAATACAACATCCAATGAAACGCCTCACTCCCTTGGTTTTTTGGATATTTACAACCCTGGCGCAGGGTTGCGGTATTTATTCGTTTTCGGGCGTTAATATCCAACCGGATGTCAAAACCTACACGGTGCTTCCGTTTTCCAACCAAGCAAGCTTGGTGGTGCCCGGTTTTGCCGAAGCATTCCGGCTGGCCCTTACCGACAAAATCCGCCAAATGTCCAACCTCAATTATGCCGACGACGGCGATTTGATCTATACCGGCACCATTACCCAATACAGCGTTTCGCCCACCGCCTCCACCGGCGACCAACAAGCGGCCATGAACAGATTGACCGTGCAGGTAAAAATCGAGTTTACCAACAAAAAACATCCCGACGACAACCTGAGCAAAACCTATTCGTATTATTACGACTTTCCGGCCGACAAACTCCTGGACGACGTCAAGGCCGAAGCCCATCAAGTGATTATGGAACAAATTACCCAAGATATTTTTAACGACACCCTGGCCAAATGGTAAGCAAACAACGGCTCATAGCACTTATTGACAATCCGCGCCGCATCCAATCCGGCGAAGTCCACGCCTTGGAAACGGCCTTGATGCGGGACCCTTACTTCCAACCCCTTCGCGCCGTTTTGCTCCACTACTACAAAACCAACGACCTGCCGCGCTATCGCAAAGAACTGCCCGCCACCGCCGCCCACACCGCCGACCGCGGTTGGCTCTACGAGTGGCTGCACAACGATTTTCCCGAACCCGAAAAAAAACCGGACATCCCGGCACAACCCGAACAAACACCCTCGCAAAAAACCGCCGAAACGCCCGCTCCCGTACCCACGGAACAAAAACCGGCCGATTTACCTTCACCGCCACCTGAAAAATTATCTTACATTGATTGGATAAAATATTTGGCACAAAAAAACGCCGTGCCCGGCGCGTCCAAAGATGCCAAACGAAGCAAAATGGAACTTATCGACCGCTTCCTGGCTACCCAACCACGCATCAAGCCCCGCAAGGATTTCGACTTTCAACCTCCGCCCGAAATCACCGAAAGCATTCGCGAAAACGCTTCGCTCATGACCGAAACCCTGGCCCGGCTCTACGTCAAACAAAAGAAATACGGCAAGGCCATTCAGGCCTATGAAATCCTGATGTTGAAATATCCGGAAAAAAATCGTTATTTTGCAGCCCGAATTGACGAAATCAAACATTTATCCAACGACTAAAACAACTTGACTATGGGAATTTTTATGGTTTTCCTCATATTGATTGTGATTACGGCCCTGCTGTTGATTGTGGCCGTTATGGTTCAAAATCCCAAAGGCGGCGGCCTTGACAGCACTTTCGGCGGAGGCGGTGCCATGATCGGCGGCGTCAAACAAACCACCGATTTCCTGGAAAAGGCCACGTGGACGCTTTTCGGACTGATGATCGGGCTTATTTTGCTTTCCAACACCGTGGTTTTCTCCCACAAAAGCCAGCCCGAAAATCTGCCCGTTCCCGAAAATGTCGAAACGCCTGCGCCCGCACAAGCGCCCGTCGGACAACCGGCCAACCAACCGGTGCAGCAACCCGCGGGCAATCAACCGGCCCAACAACAACCGGCTTCGAAATAATTTTTTACCGAATGCATTTATCCGCCGTCCCGTTTTTTCGGGGCGGTTTTTTTTGTAGGATTTGGCAATAGCATTGCCAATCCCAAAGGAAAAAATCGCGTGCCGGACCGAGCGGTAATGGGGCGAAGGGCACGACGCCTTTTTGTGCCGGTGGCGGGGGCTCCCGGAGGAAGAGACCACGCCGCCGGCGTTACAAAAACCGGCGTGCCCGAGCCACATTGTAGCGGAGGGCCGGTTTCCCGAGCGCCCGAAGGGCGCGAGGGACACGCCCAAAAATAAAAAAATGGCACCGAATTTGTTAAGCTAAAACCGAAGTCGAATTTTTATTATTTTTGTTGAAATGCAATGCAAAAGTTAAGTCAGCCAAAATAATGAAACGCTTTTTACTCTTTCTTTACCTTATCGGTACGTCTTTTTCCGCTTTGCAGGCACAAAAACTCAGTCTGCCCCTCATCCCCGACTCCATCAGCCGCGATGCCGATGCCGTGATTTTGAATGAAAATACCGAAATCCGTATGCTCAACAGCGCGGAAATGCAGGTGGATGTAAGCCGGAAAATCATCATTTACAACCAACGCGCCGCCTACCTGGCCGACGTGGTGGTGGGCTACGACATGTATAGCAAAGTCAAAAAATTGCAAGTGCGTTACTACAATGCCGCCGGCAAACAATTGAAGTTGGTTTTGAAAAGCCAGTTTCGCGATGTGGCGGCCAGTGGTGATGCCATGCTTTATTCGGATTACCGGGC
>WGAP01000138.1 GCA_015494775.1 Flavobacteriales bacterium
CGGCCGGTTTTGTGGAACAACGACAGCCAAATCACGGGCCGCAGTATCGTGATTGTAAACGATTCCACAGGCCGTCGTATAGATTCATTGCTCATTCCGCGCGATGTGTTTATCGCCCAAAAAGACAGTGCCGGATTCAACCAAATCAAGGGCAAGGAACTGCGCGGAAAATTTATCGACGGCCGTTTGCGCCACATCGACATTCGCGGCAACACCGAAACCGTTTATTACCTGCGCAACGACCAAAACCGGCTTACGGGCATCGACCGCAGCGTGTGTTCCGAAATCAACATCGACCTGGACACCACCGGCCAAGCCGTGCGCATTTACTTGCGCGACAAGCCGCAGGGAACCACCTATCCGTCCGCACAGATGCCTTCCCAATCGAAACGGCTCAAAGGTTTCGAATGGCGTGGCGACGAGCGGATAAAATCACCCGCCGAACTCTTGAACGGCCGCCCTTTGGATTTCGACCCGCCCGCATTGCCCGATATTCCCGAATACGTTCCGCCGCGCAAATCGGCCAAGCCCGTTCTACCCAAATCATTTCTCAAAGGATTGTAGGATTTTATCATTATTCCAAACCGCTTCGGGTTATTTTCCTTACTTTTGTAAACGCTTAACGGATATACACTTTTCGACCTATGAAGGAAGCAATGATTGTGGCCGCACAGTTTCTGCTCAGCATTTCCCTTTTGGTGATTTTGCATGAGGCGGGACACTTTTTTATGGCCAAACTTTTTAAGACCAAAGTGGAAAAATTCTACCTGTTTTTTAATCCCAAATTTTCGTTGTTCAAGAAAAAAATCGGTGAAACCGAATACGGTATCGGTTGGCTTCCTTTGGGCGGTTATGTGAAAATTGCCGGTATGATTGACGAGAGCATGGACAAGGACTTCCTGAACTCCGAACCCAAACCCTGGGAATTTCGCAGCAAGCCGGCCTGGCAACGCCTGTTGATTATGCTGGGCGGAATTATTGTCAATATTTTGTTGGCCATTTTTATTTACATCATGATTGCCTACGTATGGGGCGACAAGCGTATTCCTTTGAACAGTCTGCCCGAAGGAATTTGGGTGCAAAGTGATGTGTTGAAAGAAGCGGGATTGCACACGGGCGACCGGATTATCGCCTTGGACGGGCGGCCGGTGCATTATTTGGGCGATTTGGTGGATTCGCCCAATATCCCCTTGCTTATGGCCAAGCGTGTTACGGTGGTGCGCCACGGTGATACCTTGCAAATCAACATGCCCGAGGATTTGCTCAAACGATTGATTGACAGCAAGAAAAAAAACGGACTCATCGGCTTGCGCCTGCCCTTTACGGTGGACAAAATAGCCAAAAAATCGCCCAATGCCGGCATAGATTTGCGCAAGGGCGACCGTATTGTGGCCATTGCCGGACAGCCCGTAAAGTATATGGACCAAGTCATTGACTACCTGGAAGCCCATCCCGGCACCGAAACCGACATCCTTGTGGTGCGCGACGGCGACACCCTGAAACGGCACGTGCACATCAACAACGAAGGCAAATTGGGCGTTATGCTTGCCGCACCCGATATGAAAACTTTGGAACGGCAAGGATTCCTGCGCGTGGAATACCACCGTTACGGATTGTTCCAATCCATTGGCAAGGGCTTTCAACGTATGTGGAAAACGCTCACCGGATATATCGAACAAATCAAAATGATTTTCACGCCTTCCACCGGGGCCTACAAGGGCGTGGGCGGCTTTATGACCATCGCCAAAATATTTCCCAAAACATGGGATTGGTTGGCCTTTTGGGAAATTACGGCCTTTTTGTCCATCATGCTGGCCGTACTCAACGTATTGCCCATTCCGGCCTTGGACGGCGGCCATGCCATGTTTACCGTTTACGAAATGATTACCGGTCATAAACCCAGCGATAAATTCCTGGAAAAGGCCCAATTGGTGGGATTTATCATCCTGTTGGCGCTGATTCTTTATGCCAACGGCAATGATTTGATGCGTTTATTCGGCAAGTGATGAGCAAGCCCGTTCGCTTATTGTCCTACAACGTAAACGGCATCCGCGCCGCCATGCGCAAGGGATTGGTGCCCTGGCTTTCGGCGGTGGAGCCCGACATCGTGTGCCTGCAAGAAATCAAGGCCATGGAGGAGCAAATCGATACGGAGGCCCTACGGAATGCGGGTTTCCCGTACCAATATTGGTTTCCGGCCAAGCGCAAAGGTTACAGCGGAACGGCCATACTAAGCAAAATCAAGCCCTTGCATGTGGAATACGGCACCGGCATCGGATGGATGGACGACGAGGGGCGAAACATCCGCGCCGATTTCGACGGATTTTCGGTGATGAGCGTCTATGTGCCCAGCGGCACCAATGACGAACGACTGCGGATTAAATTCCGCTACATGGATGCCTTTTACGATTATATGTCGGATTTGCTCGGCCGTATTCCGCGCCTGATTGTCAGTGGTGATTACAATATTTGCCACAAGCCCATCGACATCCACGACCCGGTGCGGCTACGAAACGTTTCGGGTTTTTTGCCCGAGGAACGTGCCTGGCTGTCGGCCTTTATGGATTTGGGTTTTGACGACACCTTCCGGCTTTTCGATCCGCGGCCCGAGCAATACACCTGGTGGTCGTATCGGGCGGGCGCGCGTGCGCGCAACAAGGGTTGGCGCATCGACTATCATTTGGCCACGCGGGAACTACGCCCCGCCGTGCAGCGGCATGTGATTTTGCGCGATGCCCTGCACTCGGATCATGCGCCCATTTTGATGGAGTTGGATGGCAATTTTTAGGATGTTTTTCGGAAGCCGTTAGCCGTTTTTTCGGATTATTATTGGGGCGCCCGGCCGCACGCGTTCGGGGCCCCGCCGGCGGGCGAATGCCCGCGCGACTTGCCTTTGGCAATTCGCCGGCGCCTTCGGCGCCGCGGCGGGGCCAACGCCAAACGCTTCGGCCGACGGTGCGGCCTCCCGTTTGACGGCCCTCACGCGGCGCCCGCCGGGCTGTCCGCTTAAATGCACAGGCGGCCCGCTCTTGGCCTGCGGGCGTGGCGGACGTGGCTCCCCACTGGTCGCCCCGCCGCCACGGCAGGCCTGCGGCGCGCCGCATCGCATCGCTTCAAGTATAAAGTCATTGTAAAAGTTGTAGTTATTTTTGTCGAGAACAAAGCCGGCAATCCGAAGGCATAGCCGTAGCTATGGCGAGGGTTGTCAATGCCGTTATCGGCAAAAAGAACAAAACTTGGTGCGTTATTTTATACTTGAAGCGATGCCTGCGCATAACCGCTCCCATCCCTGGCGCGGATTTAGTTTTGAATTTTGAGTTTTTAGTTTTGAGTTAATTTTTATCGAAATGACCAGATAAATGGCGGTGCCTTCGATACAATACGCCTTCGGCACAGCACTCAGGCACCTGTTTTGGAGGTCGCTGAGTGATTTTTGCGTAGCAAAAATGGTATCGAAGCGACCGGACGGCCGGGGCTTCGATATACTGCTCACTGCGTTCGCAGCACTCAGCCGCCGGCTTTTTCGGCGCGATAAATCGCTTTTCCCGTGCGATAAATCGCGCGGCTACAAGGGGACATTCCACCTTGGTTGAAACATCGGGGTTTATGGATATTTCACTATTGTAAATATGGAAAGGGAATTCCAATAAAATCGATTATTTTGTTCTGCCCACAGAGACACGATGCATAGCATCTCTACAACAATAAAAATAGTAGCAGAATAAAAAAATCGTCCGCGGAGACCGCCGCCGAACGAGGCGAAGTCCGAGTGAGGCGGCAGGGCTCCGCGGCGCAGAGGCGAGACGCCGGAGGCGGCTCGCCGGGGTAGTATCCCTAAAAGTGTGTATGACGGCTTTTTTTGATGAGACAAATTTATTCATTTTTACTTTTTTTTGAGATTAATGATTTGAAGCGAGCGAAGGCGTAGCCGAAGCGAGCTTCAAATCATTCCGACCACCTGAATTTTTCCGTTTCATATTTCAGACTTGTTACCTTCCATTTATAGGCCTCCTTGGTCATCGCTACGTGCCCTAGTAATAATAAAGCTGCATCAGGGTTCGGTAGGGCACCGCGCATCCGAGTAACCCGTTTGTAATCCCGATTCAATCGCTCTATCCAATTCGTAGAATATATCATCGATTGTATCCTGTAATCATATTCTAAATAGGTAAAATAATACCAGTAAATCGGATTGTTTTTCATTCTTTTTATGCTTGGATACTTACGACCCCAATAATCACAAAATGCTTCCCATTTCTCTATGGCTTGTTGGCGGGTATAACTGCTGTCTCCGGTGCGGAAAATATCCTTTAACCATCTTTTTACCACAGGCTTATCTTTGGAGTTTACTTTATTCTTAGTGTTACGCATCAAATGAACCACGCACAATTGCATCTCTGTTCCACCAAAAACTCGGCTTATGGCGTCAGTTATACCCGGAATATTATCGCTTACCATTAATCCGATTTCTTCTACTCCTCGCTTGCGAAGTGAGCGGAATACCTCTGTCCAACCCGTTACATTTTCTGTCGGCATATTTACTATTGCCAAAACTTCACGCGTAAGATCCGGCTTAACACCCAGAACCGTATAAAAAGCCTCCTTACTTACGCTGTTTTCACGTCTAACGTGTATAAAAGTAGCATCAATAAAAATGATAGGATAATAAGCTTCTAACGGTCTTTCAAGCCATGCGCGAACCTCTTCACGCGCTGATTCAAACAACCTGCTAATTTGACTGGTGGAGTATGCTTTCCCATAAATTTCCTCAAAAATCTTACTTACTTGTTGTGTAGTTAAGCCGGCTCCGTATAGTGAAAAAGCCGTTTTGCGTATCTCTTCTTCCTGGTCTTTTAACAATGCTAAAATGATTGGATAAAAAGCGCCAAAACGTGTCCTGGGAACACGTAGTTCCAATAATTTACCATGGCCAAACGTTTTACGCATTCGATAGCCATTGCTTACGTCGCCGAACTCTTCATTAAACACTTCACGCTCTGCACGCATAATAGCTTCCAAGGCTATTTGCATAACCATCGTAACTCCCTCTTTTCGTTGGGCAATTTCTTCAAGAATTTTTGTAACTTGTTCTTGTGTAAAGTGTAAATTTTTCATAGCCTTTATTTTTAATGTTATCATTTCTCTAATATATGAAAATTGCACTTTACACACTTTTTGGGATAGTATCCTCGCCGGCACAGAGCCGGGCCGCTTCGCGTCCCGGCGACAAGCAAGGAGACCGAAGCCCCAAACTTGTGAGGGGCGGAGGGCTCCGCAGCATGCGAAGGGAGACGCCGCAGGCGGCTCCCGAAGCCGCGAAACAAGACAAGCGCCGCCGCTTGCAAGGCGCGCCGGCTTGTGGAGCGCCTGAAAACTAAATTAAAATCCCGGATAGAAACTAAATCCGAACGACCATTTGCGGTAACCGTTGAGCGTGAGCGGCGTGCTCAGATAGGGTTGCAAAATAATTTGACCGAACAAATTGATGCGCAGCGAAACGCCCGTTGAAGCCCACAAACGTCGCTCGCCGGGGGCTCCGGTGTAGTGCAACACGGGTTTTTGGCCGTTGTCCCATACCCAACCGGCATCCACAAACCAACTCAGGTCCGAGAACAAAAAACCCGATTTGATGGCCGCCAGGCGCTCGGGACCGGTGAAGGGCAGGCGGATTTCGAAATTGGTAACCAACAATTTGTTGCCCATCAGGTCGTTAAGCGTCAGGTTGGCCGTGGGTGTGGTATTGACATATTCCGATAGCACCCCGTAGGAATAACCGCGGATAAAATAATCGTAGGTGATAAAGAACGGATACAAAATATCGTTGTCGGCCACACCTTTGCCAAAGCGGTTCAAGTGCATCAGCCGGAAGGCAAACGTAAAGGGTTTGACATAGACATAATCACGGAAATCCACCGTGCCGGTGTAGAAATTCAGGTGTCCCAAATAGCGCTGCAATCCCACCCGGTAGCGCATACCCTTCATGGGAGCCGTCATGCCGAATACGGAATTGTCGCCCACAAAGGCGGTGTTTACTTCGCCCAAGGTAAATCCCGACGGCGAGGGCTCCTTGTGCCGTTCGTAATGCACGGCATAGGGATAAACGCTTTGGGAAACCGTGTCAAAGGGATAGTAATAGTTATGACTGTCGATGCGGAAGTAATAACGCGACAAGCTCAATCCGCCTTCGAGACGTTGGGTGCGCGAAAAAGGAAACAGGCGAAATGCGCCGATCTTGTCTTCGAACATGCGCAGGATATATAATTTTTGGATGTAATAAACCTGCCCTTCGATGGTTTCAAAATCATATCCCTGACCGAAACTCGTGTAAGGAATATGCGAAGCATAAACGCCGATTTGCCGGTTTTTGGCCTGGTTAAAATACAAGGCCATGGCCGCAAAATCGTATATTTCGCCGTTGAGCGACACGGCGGCCGAAAGCGTATTGCGGCCCAACATGTCGCTGAAAATCATATTTACTCCGCCCTGAAAACCGGTGCCGTATATCGAGGTGGTCATCCCGAAGCCCGAATTACTGATAAAATCCAGTTTGAAATGCGGCTTGTATTTTTCTTCTTTTACTTTCAAGCCGAGCGAATCGATGCGGGTGCGGAGCATGGCATCCACCAGGCCGTATTTGGGCAAAGCACCTTTGCCGATCAAGGCCATGGCACGTTGAATACGCACGTCGGGCGGAAGCAAGGCCGCTTCGCGGTGCACATCCGAAAGCCGGACGGACTCGTGCAATAATTCCGAAGGTTTAACCTTGACGATTTGATAACCGTGGTCGAAAAAGTAATTGTAAATCAATTCGCCCGTGCGGTAATTGACACACAAGGCGGGCGAAAACTTGGTAATGCCCGAAACGCCCGTAAAATATTTGGTGAGCTGATAAACTTTTCCGTCATCGAAATCATATTCGTAAATATCGCGAAATCCGTCGCGGTCCGAGAGGAAATAAAGGTGTTTTTGGTCGGGGGCATACACCGGATTGAGGTTGTCGGCGCCGGGGAACACGCCCGGATAGGATTTTTGACCGGTGGCCAAATCCAGTATGCCCAGATGATAATGCACGGGATATTGGTCGCGTTTGAAGTAGTAATAATCGGTGGCAAAGGCGATGTGTTGGCCATCGGGCGACCAGGAAGGTGTGAGTTCGGCATAAGGATCATGGGTGATTTGCCGCAGCCGGCCGCTTTCGGGGTAAAACAAAAACAAATCGGTTTGGCCGTTTTTTTGCCCCATCAGCAGGATGGATTTCCCGTCGGGCGACCAGGCCGGATTGGAAAAGGATGCCAGACCTTTGATGCTTATGGTTTTGACGATTTTGTGCCGGGCCACGTCCACCAGAGCCAATTGGTTACGCCCTTTTTTGAACACCACAAACGCAAAGCGTTTGCTGTCGGGCGACCAGGTGCCGGCGCTTTCGTAGGCATCGATGGCGTCGATGTGGTTGTTGATGCTGTGCGAACCGATGATTTTGGTTTTTCCGGTTTCCAAATCGGCCAGGTAGAGGTCCAAGCTAATCACTTGTTTTTCCGAAAGGAACACCATCTTTTTGCCGTCGGGCGAAAGGGCGGGCGCAATATTGATACGTCCGCTGTTTTTTTCGTTGAACAAAACCGTTCCGCGCACCGTGGTGTCCCGTCCCGGAAGGAATTGGCGGTAGTATTGTTCGTTGGCCGTTTTCCAACGCACAAAAAAGGTATCGATGCGCATGCCGTACAAACTGTCCATGGCCTTGTCGGGCCCTTGGAGCAGCGTGGCATCATAGAGCCGGACGATTTGGTCGTCGCCAAAGGTGCCGCCGAAAAAGGCCCAAAAGTTTTGTCCGTAGCGGTAGGGGAAATATTTGGGCTTGTACATATCCTTGTAGCGCGGGAAAAATCCGCCGCGCACCGCGTCGCGCATCCACATGGCCGTGTGGGCATCCACGCGACCCAACGACAGATATTCGGCCATACCTTCGATCATCCACAGCGGCATATTGGCCAGGTGTTGGAACGAAAGGTAGGGACTTGTTTTGATGTGATTGTATTGGAAGGCATGCACCAGTTCGTGGCCCAAAACATGCTTGGTTTGTCCGTAGGAAGGGCGCAAGGGCAAAACCACGCGCGTTTTGAGCGCTTCGGTAACGCCGCCGGTTCCTACGCCGATTTGTCCGCTGATGGCGGTGGTTTGCTGAAAATCGGCATGGTTGTTATACAGGATAATCGGGATGGGACTATCGAAGGTATCGGTGCGGAACAATAAATGATGTTTGTAATACCAACTTTCGGCATCCCGCAGGAAGCGCTTGCGAAGCGTATCGTTTTTCAGGTAACTGTAAAGCGCAAAATGCTCCGTGCGATAGACTTTGAATTTAAAATCCTTGTAAATGGGTTTATTCTGCCCGAAGCCGAAACCTTGTGCCCGGGCCGTTGCAAACCAACCGGTGAGTAAAACAACCGGCAGCAGATATTTAATAATCCGCATCTTCATTGACTTGTGCTTCATTGACGTTGACGGTTTTGGCCCGGCTTGTTCCGCGCACCACAAAGGCCACCACACGCATGTTGGCAGGGTCGTTCACTTGGGAGGGAACGGGGCCGGAATAAGTCCAGGTGTATTCGTTGTCGAAAGATTGCTGTGCTTGGGGAATGGCATCGCCCAATGGGTCGGTAAAGCTGTACCGCAACACGTGATTGTGTTCGAAGTTGGGAATGGGGTTTTGACCGCCGTAGTAGGACGTGGTATTGGCTTGGTCGGCATGGAGGTGGTCTTCGGTGGCAAAGACCACAAGCCGCAGCGTGTCGCGCGGCAAATCCATGTCGAAGCGCACCTTGACCGTGATGTCCCACTGATTGCCGCTTAGCGTATTGCTCACCGACACGCCCAGTGGGACGATTTTTTGGAGGTATTGTTGAATGTGGCCGGTGGTTTCGTCCCACACTTCGGTGCGGTTAATCAGCGGCGTGGGATAAGCCGTAATGTTGTATTCCGATGCCAAGGTTTCCACGTCGTCGAAGTGAAAAGGGTCGGTATTGTAGCCGCGGTTATGAATGGCCACGGGCACAATGCCCGAAATTTGTTGCATGGCTTGTTCCAGATGATAAATCACCCGCGGGCAATTCACGCACCAGGTGCCGGTAAAATCTTCGATAAGCACCCGTGTTTGGCTGCGCGGGTCTATCACTTGCGCCCTGATGGTATCGTCGGCCGTTACCGTGGCGCCGCCGCCCAAATCCCACACGGCCGTTACCGCGTAATCGCCGGCTGCGGGAAAACGGTAAGTGCTTCCGCCCATGCGCTGCCCGTTGACGGCAAAGCGTACCGATGCCGTAATATCGTTGCCGTTGGCATCGGTGGCTTCGAAGGGGATTTCCTTGCCCGTAAGGTAATGATTGCCGTAGGGACTTTGAATGCGGAAATGAATTTGCGAAATATCAATGCCCGCTTCCTGCCGGTTGCAAGCCGTCATCATCACCAACAAAATCCCGGCAAGGGGCAGGAGCTTTCTCATAGGGCATTTTTAACCCGCAATTTAGCGATTTCGGTCTTGCAGTGCAAACACCTTGCGGAGCAAGTCGGTGGTGCGCTCGCGCACATCGCGGCGGATTTTCACTTCTTCCACGGCGATTTTGCGGTAAACGCCCCGCAGGGCTTGGTTGGTTACGTAATCGGTAAGGTCGGGATTGACCTTTTGGACAAAAGGTATTCGATTGTAGCGCGTAATCAGTTTGTTCCAAATTTTGTCGGCGCCCACCTTGGCAAAATTGGTTTTGACGATGGGATAAAATTTAAGGTAAAGCTGCTCGCGGGTTTTTTGCCGCAAATAGTCGGTGGCGGCGGTGGTGTCGCCCAGCAGAATGTTGCGGGCGTCTTGGATGGTCATTTCCTTGATGGCCTGCACAAACACGGGCTTGGCTTCTTTGACCGCCTCTTCGGCCGCGCGGTTGAGTTTACGCACGCCTTCGTCGGCCAGGGAACCCAGACCGATTTTTCGCAGCGTATTTTCCACCTTTTTCAGCTCGGGCGGGAACAGGATACGCACATCCGGTTGGTTGTAAAAACCACCGGTTTGCATCAGTTTGCTCACTTCTTTATCAATGCCTTGCTGCAAGGCCTGTTTGAGGGCCGTGGCAATGTCGGCATCGGTAAGCGAGTCGGCCGCATCGGGCAGTTGTTTGGCGATGTTTTGCAACTGACTGCACGAAACTATGCCGGCCAAAGCAATAAGGAGGACAAGTAATTTTTTCATAGCCTTTGATTTTGGACTAAATTTACAAATTTTAAGACAAAATCATCCGTTTATCGGTCATTTTTCCTTGGAATGCAGCAAAAATCGTTCCTAAATTTTCTTTGGGCGCCTCCCGCACTCGTTCACGCATGCTGCGTTGCTGCGCACCGCAGCGCGTTCACGAGCCGGGACCGGGCTGTCCGCTCATATTCGCCTTGGCGGATGCCGTGGTTTTGCGCGGGCGCGCGGCACGCGCGCCCGCGCCCGCCCGTGCGTGGGGCTTCCTTCGGTCGCCTCCGCCTGGCGGAAAACCATCGTCACCGCCGGCGGCTCATACCGCTTCCATCCCTGGCGCAAATTTAGTTTTGAGTTTTGAGTTTTTAATTTTGAGTTGTGCCTATTGCCTATCCCTGAATAGTGTTGACCGGCCGGGCTTCGATACACTGCTCACTACGTTCGCAGCACTCAGCCGCCGGCGGTGACGATGGTTTTCCGCCAGGCGGAGGC
>WGAP01000139.1 GCA_015494775.1 Flavobacteriales bacterium
ATAACCGCTCCCATCCCTGGCGCGGATTTAGTTATGAGTTTTGAGTTCTTAATTTTGAGTTGTTTTTTATCAAAGCGACCGGAATGAATGGCGGTGCCTTCGACACAGCATTCAGGCACCTTTTTGGGGGTCATTGAGTGATTTTTTGCTTCGTAAAAAATAGTATCAAAGCGACCGGTTCCAATAACCACCGCCTCCCTAAATGACCCACCATTACAAGCGTTTCGGGAACAAAAGCGTTCCGGGCACAAAACAGTCCTTATTTGATCGTAGGCGTAATGCCGAACGATTTGGCTATACGAAGCGCACCGGGCGCCCATTTGCGCAGGTTGTTCAGGCGCCGTGCGTGCGAAGGATGTGTGCTCAGAATTTCCGGCGGTTCGGGTCCGGCCATTTTGCCCATCTTTTCCCAAACACGCGCAGCCGAATAAGGGTCATAACCGGCAATGGCCATCAATATCTGCCCGATTTTGTCGGCTTCGGCTTCGTGCTTACGACTGTATGGCAAAATAACGCCCAAGGTGCTGCCGTAGCCGTAAATGGCCAACCATTTTTGTTGCTCTTCTTTGGGCGCATTGGCCGTAGCCAGCATGGTCAGTATGGCGCCGAGATTTTGCGCATACATCTGGCTCATACGTTCGGCCCCGTGATTGGCCAATGCGTGGGCGATTTCGTGGCCCATAACGGCGGCTATTTCCCCGTCGGTGGTGGTTACTTTGAGCAAGCCCTCGAAATAGACCACCTTGCCGCCGGGCATACAAAAGGCATTCATCACCGTGTCGCCCACCAGGTTAAATTCCCATTTGTAGCCTTCCAAATCTTTTTGCCATCCCTTGGATTGGTAATACATCTCCGTGGCTTTTACTAGGCGCCGTCCGATGCGGCGAATGCGTTCCTGCTGGGTCGTATTTTTCGAAACCGGATGTTCCTGCAAAAACTGTCGGTATTGTGCAAAGGATGCCGGAAAAATCTGGCTGTTGGACACCAGGTTGAACTGTTTGCGGCCCGTTACACGCACGGTGGAGCACGCATAGAGCGTTCCGGCAATAAGGGCGAGAACAAGGATAATGCGTTTCATAATGCTACGTTAATTATTGACAAAGATAACTAAAACAGAATAAAACGTTTTTTTCGTTTGCCTCCTTGCATTCGCCTTTGGCGTTTAAGGGCGCGTTTGCGGGCCTTGCGTTTTTCGTGTTCGGCCCGTTCGCGGGCTTTGCGTTCGGCCTTTTGGCGGCGCAGCACTTTCCGGCTGTGGACCCGGCCGGTGCATTCGGCGCCTTCCTTACGGTTTTTGCGGTAAAAATACCAGGTGAATTGCAATCCGAGGTAACTACCGTTTTGCGTAATTAATCCGCCAAAATCCGAAGTGTTTTGCAGCCCGCCCACGGCATATCCTCCTTGATAATAAGGTTTGCCCCAGCCGGTGCGATAGACCAAGGCGGTTTCCCACAGGAACCACGGAAAACGGTAATACCAACCCGCCGCCACATAAGGATCGAACTGCCAGGTGGGCACGCCGGCAAAGGCCAAGGTCAAATGATCACCGTAGGACTTGGCATAGTTCAGGGCCGGCACGTAACCGATGTCCACGCCCGCACGAAAAAGGAAAATGTAGCGCGGAACAACAAAACTGCGCACTTCCAGCCCAACGGGAAGATGAAAAGACCAGGGTGCATATTTGCCCGGGACGCGAGTGTAGTAGTCCCGCCCGTCGGTGCGTTCGGCACCCGGCACATAAAAAAGGTAGGAATACACCGGCGCCCGTTCGGCCGTTAGCCGCAGTTTGATACCGAAATAATTACTCAAACGGATGTGATAGGCCAAGCCCGCATCAAAACCCCACATCAGGTAATAGCGATTGCTCAAACGGCCACTAATCAAATCCGTGTGATTTTCAAAGGGATAAATATTTCCGCCCAAGCTAATACCCCAATGGGTGTAATCGGCCGTAAAGTCAAAATCCTTGGAATTGTCCAAAAAGCGGCGGCGCTGGCCGTATCCGCTCAATGACCATAAAACCAGCAGTAATAAGCCCAATTTTTTCATAAACACACTTTGATGCATAACGCCAAAGATAGGGATTTTCTTATGCTTCGTTTCCTTCGGCCGGGTTGGTGGCTTTGGCCAGGGGCTTGTTCAGTTTGATCGAAATTTTGATGATTTTGCGGAAACTGTCCACCAAATCGCGTGATTCGTTGAGCAAGCTCATAAAAAAGGCCGAGTTTTTGGCGTCAATGCGTTGGTCGCGCACCCTTTGAATTTGGTGCATAATGGCTTCGTCCAGCAGTTTATCCAATTCGGACGAAGTTTTATAGAATTGTTTCAACTGAACAAAATCGCGTGTTTCGAAGGCCTTTTCCACCAGGTTGATATATTCGGTGAATTTATCGCTGATATGACGCAAATCTTCGATTTGTTCGGGAAGCAGCGGATGGTGGTTATTATTGACATAATCCTTGGACGCCTTGGAAATAAAATGAATGGACTGAATGGCATCCTGCACGCGGTTGATGAGTTTGATGTAATTATTTCCGATTTTCATTTGCGATTCGTCCAATTGTTGCAGCAGATAATACAGCTGGTCGCGCAATTTGTTGGCCTGCTTGAAAAATTTACCGATTTCGTTATTGGCCTGCCGCAATTTGACCACATCATAATTGGCCAAGCCCAGGAAAATATTCTGATAGTCGTCGCGCAGTTCGTTGAGGAGTTTACGCAGACGTTCGAAGGTTTTTTCCAGCACTTGGCGCGTGTCGTCCGAAAGCACCAGGGAAATGTTGAGCACTTCGGCCGCTTGTTCTTCGGTTTCCTTGCGGAAGTGCAGGTGGTTGCGATACATCAAAAAGGCCGCCAATGCCAGGATGATAAAGGCCGTCCACAATCCCCAACGGTAGAGCACCGACGCAAAGGTGGCCGACACCGTAAAGGCAATCATGGCCGTAATGAACCATCCGGTTATCACACTGATGACGCCCGCAATGCGGTAAACCGCGCTTTCGCGCCCCCAGGCACGGTCGGCAAAGGACGAACCCATGGCGGCCATAAAAGTTACGTAGGTGGTCGAAAGCGGTAGGTGATACGAAGTCCCGATACTGATAAGGATGGCCGCTACCACCAGGTTGACCGAAGCCCGCACCAGGTCGAATTCCGCTACGTTTTTTCCCAGTTTTTTCGAGCGTTTGCTTTTGTCGGGAATTTGAAAACGCGAATCGATCCACTTCCTTGCGGGTTCGGGAATAACGGCCGAAATCACATTGTTGATGCCGATGGCCGAACGCACGATTCCGCGTGCCACCAGGTTGGACTCGAACCGCTCGTCTATATCGCCCTGCGCCGACAAATCCAAGGCCGTTTGCGCCACTTTCATGGCTTTTTTGGAAAACCAAAGCGTAAGCACCATAATGGTTCCGGCCGCCAGGAGGAACAAGGTGGGTGTGGGCACTTTTCCGGCCAAATCTTTCATCAGAAACGTATGCGGGTCGCCCCCGTGGGCCGTGATAAATTCCAGGGAATTGTAGGCCGCAATGGGCACACCGATAAAGTTAACCAAATCGTTGCCCGCAAAAGCCAAAGCCAGCGAAAAAGTGCCGAGCAATATGATGATTTTGAACACATTGTAACGCAAAAACCGGTTTATCACGTAGGCCACCAAGGTTCCGAGCACAAAACTCCAAAGGATGATTTGCAGACTGTATTCCTTGATGTATTGCTTGATGTCGTCGTAAAAAGGCGTGCCTTTGAGCCCTTTGAGCACAATAAAATAGGCGATGCTGGCCAAGGCAATGCCCCCGAAAAGCGCCACCGCCACATTGCGTTTATAAACATCGTATTGAAACGTAAACACCAAGCGCGAAACGTATTGCACAAAGGCGGCCACAATAAAGGCCACAGCCACCGAAAACAAAATACCGCCGATGATAAACAGCGCTTTCGAACTGTTGATATAACGGGCCAAATCCCCCAATTGGTATTCGGGACTGTCGTAGATTTTCCAAATACTCACGGCCACGGCCGCGCCCAGGAGTTCAAACACGATGGACACGGTGGTGGAGGTGGGCAACCCCAGCCGGTTAAAAGTGTCGAGCAGGATTATGTCGGTGAGCATCACCGCCGAAAAAATGATGATGATTTCGTGGAAAGTAAACATCCCGGGATGAAAAATCCCCTTCCGGGCCACTTCCATCATTCCGCTGGAAAACACCGCGCCGAAAAGCACGCCCAAACTGGCAACAATCATAATGGTGCGGAAGGAAAATACCTTGGAGCCCAGGGCCGAGCTCAAAAAGTTGATGGCGTCGTTGCTGACCCCTACCACAAGGTCAATGACAGCCAGGACAATAAGCGTCCCGACCAGGATGTAATATATTTCCATCGGATTGCATTGAGGAGGTTGTTTGCCGCATCAAATTTAGGAATAAAATGTATGGCTTCCAAAGCCGGGAAAAATGTTTTTTGCCCATCCGTTTTTTTTGTGATAATTGGTTTTTGGGCGCCTCCCGCACATTGCTTGCGCAATGTCGGGATCGGGCTGTCCGCTCATATTCGCCTTGGCGGATGCCGTGGTTTTGCGCGGGCGCGCGTGCCGCGCGCCCGCGCCCGCCCGTGCGTGGGGCTTCCGCCGGTCGCCTCCGCCGGGCGGAAAACCATCGGCACCGCCGGCGGCTCATACCGCTCCCATCCCTGGCGCGG
>WGAP01000140.1 GCA_015494775.1 Flavobacteriales bacterium
ACCAAAATAGGCGGGCAAAATTTGGAAACCCAGGGCGTAGCCCGCCAAATTTTGACCGCGGTTTTCGGGGCGTCATAAATTTAACCCGATGACGCCCCGAAAAATTTCTTGTAAAAGCGTCTTTTCTTTGTTCGGCAAAGCCGAACAAAAAACATTTTTAATGATTTGGTTCTTTCTTTTGGACAAGCAAAAGAAAGAACGAAAATAAACATAAAACAACCGCTTCCATCCCTGGCGCAAGGATAGGTCGCTGAGTGATTTTTGCGTAGCAAAAATTGTATCGAAGCGACCATGTTGACCGGTCGGGGCTTCGATACACCGCGGTTTCACCGCAGCACTCAGCCGCCGGCCTTTCCCCGCGCGTCAAGCCGTCCTTGAATAATGAACACCGAACAATCGAACGCCGATTTGTGACTGCTCCGTCGGGGGCAGGAGACCCCCACGAAGCGGAGGAATGGAGGTCGCTAAGTGGTTTTTGTGCTAGTGATGTTATGGAACGAAAATCTCCGTTTTATTCTCTTTTTCCGGTGGGAAATTTAATTGTTGAGCAATACCCTTTAATGTTCAATCCACCATTTTTCATTTTCTTTTTTCCTGGCTTTAATGGCTTCGGGATTATCGCCCCATGCTTGGATGTAATTTTGCCAACCGTTTTTCAAATATTCGTCCGCAGGCGCGAATTCCCCCGCTCCAATGTCAAGTTTTTGACTATCGGGAATTCTAAAATCTCCCCAGTTGCATTTTTTTGAAACACCGGTTTTGTAACTTGTCCACGTCCCTTCGAATTGGTTGTTGGAGAAACCGTCGGCAATAGCCATTAAACCATTATACTTTATTTCGCCTTTCTCATTTATATAAAAGTCGGTTTGAAATTTACCTCTCAACACTCCCGAACCGGCATGATGCGGGTTTTCGTAAAAAACATATTCACCCCGCACGACACCTTGCCACAAAGTAGGAAACTCTTCATCCTTGTATAATTCGGCTTTTATGATTGTTATTGTTCCTTGGAAGCGACAAATGTTTTCTTTTACTTTGGTTTTTCCGTAAACAAAATATTGTAATTTATTGTCGGCATTTTTAATCACCGATATAAAGTGAATTTGAAATCTTTGGAAATTATTACCGATATAACCGAGCGGTTCGGGTCTTTCAACGGTTTCGGTATCATTCTCGATTTGGAACTTGTCGAGCGTCCACAAATTTGATATATCATACTTTTTTATTTCTTCGGTAAAGTCTCTATTGGTTGTATTTTGTCCGTGTGCAGTGATAAAAATTGTTACCAAGTAAAAAATCAGCATTCGTTTCATTTGTTCAGGTATTTTTGTGTGTCATTGCCATTATGTATAACGTACTTATCGGTCAATTTGTACCAAAAATAATATAAATCCGGCTCAAAACAAAAAATCTATCTTTTTGATTGACAAAATAAAAGCGCATGCGCCATCGCTTTATTCATAAATGCTTTTGCCGTTTGAAAAAATCTTGCTATCATTGTAGCACGAAAGCAAACGAATGAAACATAGCCTTCGCAATAACGTACAAGCTTGGTGGTGGCAAACGGAAAATTCCCTTTGCCCGTAGCCGGTTTGTCGTAAGCTGAAAAAATTTTTTTGAAGGCGACCCGTTGCGGGTCGCCTTTTTTCATTGGCAACAAAAACAATTAACCCATAAAAAACCTACGCTTATGAGCACAAAAAAACACCCCAAAAAGATTTACCTTCCCGAAGACCGCCTGCCCAAGGCATGGTATAACCTGGTGGCCGACATGCCCAACAAGCCCTTGCCGCCCTTGCATCCGGCCACCAAAAAGCCCGTAGGCCCCGAGGATTTGGCCCCGCTGTTTCCCATGGAACTCATCAGGCAGGAAGTAACCGCCGAACGCTATGTGGAAATTCCCGAACCGGTTCGCGACATTTACCGCATTTGGCGGCCGAGCCCGCTCATCAGGGCTTTCGAACTGGAAAAAGCTCTGGACACGCCGGCCAAAATCTACTACAAATACGAAGGTGTGAGTCCGGCGGGTTCGCACAAGCCCAACACGGCCGTGGCGCAGGCCTTCTACAATGCGCAGGAAGGCGTCAAACGCATAACCACCGAAACGGGCGCCGGACAGTGGGGTAGTGCGCTCAGTTATGCCACCCAATTGTTCGGTATCGACTTGCAGGTGTTTATGGTCAAGGTGAGCTACAACCAAAAGCCCTACCGCAAGACCATGATGAACATCTGGAACGGAAAAGTAACGCCTTCGCCGTCGCAACTCACCGAAACGGGCCGTAAAATCATGGCCGAGGATCCCGACAATCCGGGTAGTTTGGGCATTGCCATTTCCGAGGCCATCGAAATGGCGGTCAAAGATCCGGGCACCAAATATTCCCTGGGTTCGGTGCTCAATCACGTGCTGCTGCACCAAACGGTCATCGGGTTGGAAGCCAAGCAGCAAATGAAAATGGCGGATGCCTATCCCGATACGGTGATCGGTTGTTTTGGCGGTGGTTCGAATTTTGCCGGCATTTCCTTCCCCTTTGTGCGCGACAAAATCGTGGACGGCAAAGACATCCGCGTCATTGCCGTGGAGCCGGACTCCTGTCCCAAACTCACGCGCGGGCAATTCCGCTACGATTTCGGCGACACGGTGGGCATGACGCCGCTTATTCCCATGTTTACCCTGGGACATAATTTTATGCCGCCGTCCATTCACGCGGGCGGATTGCGTTATCACGGAGCGGGCGCCATTGTGAGTCAATTGCTTCGCGACGGATTTATCGAAGCATCGGCCGTGCCGCAGTTGGAAAGTTTCCAAGCCGGCGTGTTGTTTGCCCGCACCGAAGGTATCATTCCCGCGCCCGAATCCACCCATGCCGTAGCGCAGACCGTTCGCGAGGCCTTGAAGGCCAAAGAGGAAGGCAGTGAAACCACCATTTTGTTCAACCTCTCGGGCCACGGCCATATCGACCTGGGGGCCTACGAGCAATATTTGGGCAACCATATTCATAACTATCAGGTAACCGATGAGCAAATCGCTGAAAACCTGAAAGTGCTGGATGCCATGGGCTTTCCCGTTCCCGAATAACCGGGCAGGCAACAAAAAAACTAAACGGCGGGCATGGCGGTCCGCCGTTTTTTGTAGGCAATAAATCCATACCTTTGAAACATCAAAAAAAATCGAATTGTTATGAGCGAACGCAAAATAAAGGTGGCCGTTACCACTGGAAAATCCGGCGACCGCATCGCGGGGCATGCCGGCAAGGCATTGTTTTTCAAGATTTACGAAATTACCGAAGACAGGATAACCGGCGTCGAAACCGTGCAAGTGGAACAAAACCAAACTTTGCATAACATGCTACACCGTCCGGTGATAGACTTTACGGGGCATCCGTTGGAGGATGTGGAAATGATTTTGACAGGAAGCATCGGCCCCGGCGCCATCCAGAAATTATTCAGTGTGGGCAAACGGGCCTATATGATTGCCGAAAAACATGCGGACGAAGCCATTGATAAATTATTGGCCGGCAACTTGCAAGCCCTGGATCCGCGTGAACATCATCATCACGACCACCACCATCACGACCGTGACCACCATCACGGGCATCATCACGAGGATGAGCATTAAGGTTTGATGTGGCGGGTTTTAGGTTTTTCGGATGGGTTGTTTAGGGATCGTTTTGCTACGCAAAATATGACGGAAAGGTAGATTATCGAAGCCAACGGCCAGTCGGTCGCTTCGATACAATTTTGCTTCGCAAAATCACTCAGCGACCCTCCAAACAGGTGCCTGAGTGCTGCGCCGGAGGCGCAGTGTATCGAAGGCACCGGCCATCAACACGGTCGCTTCGGTAAAAATCAACTCAAAACTTAAAACTCAAAATTCATAACTAAATCCGCGCCAGGGATGGGAGCGGTTATGCGGCGCAGGCGGCGAGCATGCTTTTCCGCCCGGCGGAGGCGACCGGCGGAAGCCCCACGCATGGGCGGGCGCGGGCGCGTGGCACGCGCGCCCGCGCAAAAGCAGCGAGCCGACAAGCCGCATTTGAGCGGACAGCCCGACGGCGGTCGGTTTCGGGCCCACGAAACCGACCGCCGGGGCGCCCAAATAAAAATCCCGTCGGAAAAAGGCAAAATTATAATCGGCATCCGTGTTTTTCGTCCTTTTTTGTATCTTAGTATCAAAATTCCAAAGCGATGAAAATTCAATATTTGGGTCACGCATCTTTGCTTATCGAAGCCGCGGGCGAACGCCTGGTGGTGGATCCGTTCATCAGCGGTAATCCGCTGGCGGCCGGAAAAATCGATGTGAATGCCGTAAAGGCGGATTACATCCTGGTTACCCACGCCCATCAAGACCATATCCTGGACGTGGAACGCATTGCCGCCAACAATCCCGGGGTGGTGTTGGTTTCCAATTTTGAAATCGTCAACCATTTCGGGCAGCGGGGTATTCAGGGTCATCCGATGAATCACGGTGGTAGTTGGCATTTCGACTTCGGCCGGTTGACCTATGTCAATGCCATTCATACCAGTTCGTTTCCCGACGGCAGCTATGGCGGTCAGCCCGGCGGTTTTGTGATTGAATCCGAAGGCAAAGCCCTTTACATAGCCGGCGATACGGCCCTGACCTACGATATGAAAGTGATTCCGATGATGACGCGTTTGGATGCGGCCTTTTTGCCGGTGGGCGACAACTTTACCATGGGGCCCGAAAGCGCGGCGGTGGCCGCCGATTTCCTGGGCTTGGACCGCGTGGTGGGTTACCATTTCGATACCTTTGATTTGATCAAAATCGACCACGAGCGGGCCAAAGAGGCCTTTGCAAAGCAAGGCAAAACATTGATTTTGCCCGAAATCGGCGATGTGTTCGAACTTTAATTTGCAATGAAACAAAGTTTCGCCCCGGTCTTGTGCCGGGGCTTTTTTATGGGATTATGAAAAAACTTTATAGCTGTGTAAAGACTATCCTACAATAAAAAAACTATATTTGCGTAACTCAAATAAACCTTGCCCATGAAAACGCGGATTGTTGCTCTATTTTCCCTGGGATTTTTATGGATTTTCGGTTCGGCATTGCAAGCGCAAATCGTTCAACCCTACACCTTTCACACCCGGGTGGAAAAAACGGGGGATGAACAATTTAACCTGATTATCGAAGCGGATTTGGACCAGGGTTGGCATTTGTATTCGCAACATAACGATCCGGGCGGTTCCAATCCCTTGGTGCTCACCTGGAAAAATGCCGGTAAAGATTACGAACTCCTGGGCGAGGCCAAGGAAATAGGCACCGAGAAGGCCTACAACGATATTTTCGGCGTTACCGAGACCTTTTGGTCGCACAAGGTGAAATTGATTCAAAAAATCCGGCGTAAAAATCCGGCATTGCGGCATATCGATTTGCATCTCGAAGGCCAAACTTGCAAGGAGGCCTGTATTATCATTAACGAGGATTTAAAATTCGATTTACCGCCTGCCGGCTCTAAAAATCAAACCGGAACAGCCAATCCGGTCAAGCCGCATCATCCCGAAAATCCGTCAACACCCATGCCCGGCGGCAAAAACGGAGCGGCATCAAATCATCAGGCAAGCACGGGAACCGTCCCGCAGCCCGGTCAAATACCCGAGACTAAGCCCGGGACGCAATCCGCTACGGCTGATAACGGAAATAATACGCCCGAAAAGACGTCCGCAACTTCGACCGGCGGAGATCAAGCGGCAACCGGAAATCAAGCCGGAAACAAACCGTCGGCCCAAGAGGAAATAAAAATTCAAGAGCCCAAAAAGAAAGGGCTTTGGACCATTTTTTTGCTCAGTTTGCTGGGCGGATTAATCGCCTTGCTCACGCCTTGCATCTATCCAATGATTCCGCTGACCATCAGCTTTTTTACCAAAAAACACGAACATAGTATTTTCGGACAGGAAGAACAATCCAAATCGCCGAGCGGCAAATTCTATGCCTTGATGTACGGCTTTTTTATCGTGGCCGTGTATGTGCTCATCAGTTTGCCGTTCCACTTGATGAAGCATGTGGATCCGAACATTTTCAACAAAATCGCCACCAATCCCTGGCTTAACCTGTTCTTTTTCCTGATTTTCGTGGCCTTTGCACTGTCGTTTATGGGCGTAAGCCGCTTGGACCCACAGCGTTTAATTCCTTCGCGATGGATTAGCAAATCGGACGAGATGTCCAACAAAACGGGCGGATTGATTGCCGTGTTTTTTATGGCCATCACTTTGATTTTGGTTTCGTTTTCGTGCACGGGGCCCCTTTTGGGTGCTCTGTTGGGTAGCGTATTGGGCACGGCATCGGGTGCTTGGGCCTTGACGGTGGGCTTTTTGGGATTCGGTATCGGTTTGGCCTTGCCCTTTACGATATTCGCCCTGTTTCCGACCGTACTCAAAAGCATGCCGCGTTCGGGCGGTTGGCTCAATACGGTGAAGGTAACGCTGGGCTTTTTGGAATTGGCCTTGGCCTTTAAGTTTTTGTCCAATGCCGACCTGGTGTTACAACTGCATTTGCTGGAACGCGAAGTATTTTTGGCCATTTGGATTGCCATATTTTTCGGTTTGAGCTTGTATCTGCTGGGCCTGTTCAAACTGCCGCACGATGATGACGGCGACCGTATCGGCGTAGGGCGTTTGATGATGGCCTTGCTGTCGATGGCCTTGGTGTTTTATATGCTTCCCGGGCTTTGGGGTGCACCGCTCAAATGGATAAGCGCCTTTCCGCCTTATCCTTCCTATGCCGAATCGCCGCACGGGGTAGGATTTAACCGTGCCGACGAAGGCGGAACATATAAAACGACCGATGCATCATTGCCGCCGGGGGCCGAATATCACTATAACGGCTTGTTGGTTTTCCGCAACGATTACGATGCCGCCATACAATATGCCAAGCAAGTGCACAAGCCCATGATGCTCGATTTTACGGGCCAGGCCTGCGTGAATTGCCGCATGATGGAAAACAACGTATGGACCGATCCGGCCGTGCATAAGCTGATGAAGGACAGCTTGATTATCGTTTCGCTCTATGTGGACGACAAGCGTGAACTGCCGGCCGATAAACAGTACGTTTCGCCTTATAGCGGCAAAAAAATCACCCTTATTGGCGACCGTTGGGCCGAAATGGAAATTTACCGTTACAAGTCCAATTCCCAGCCCTACTACGTGCTGATTTCCCCCGATGAAAAATTGCTAAGCCAACCCAAGGCCTACGAGCCCGATGTGCAGGTTTATTTGGATTGGCTTCGCAAGGGTATCGGACGGTATTACGGGAAGTGAT
>WGAP01000141.1 GCA_015494775.1 Flavobacteriales bacterium
ACCACTTTAATGCTGTGTTTTGCGATACATCCAATGCCGTCAGTTGATTATGGGCACAATTCAGTAGCAATAGTCCCGTATTATGACTTACGTCTAATGATGATATTTGATTATGATAACATTGTAGATGGGTTAATGACGTAAAATCCTCTATTCCGGTCAAATCGGCAATATTCAAGTTGGTAATATTCAATGATATAAGCCCGTTGATTTTATTCGTAGGCACCGAATCGTTCATCACTCCGTCCCCCAAGCTATTGGCATCGCCCATGCTTACCGTATTTCCGCCGGCGTCGTGGGTTTCCAAGTAGTTTTCAAAATTATCATCGGGAACATAAGTGTTTTGGGCATACGATAACATACCCGCGGTCAATGTGAGCAAAAAGAGTAATTTTTTCATGGCAATAAATTTTTAGGGTAAATTTCGCCAATTGGATGTAAGAACGGCAACAAAAGTTTGTTAACAAATAGTAATCAAACCGTACTCAAATGGTACTCATTTGGCCCTGATGACGCGAAAAAGGGCTTTGTGGACGCTAAAAAGCATTGTACAAACAAAAAAGCCCGGCCTTTTCTGCTAAGCCGGGCTTCCATTATTTTAAACCTAAATGGGGACATTTTATGCTTCCAACTCCCCTATCCTTTTCTCCAAAAGCGCCAATTTTTCCATAGCGTCGGCTTCTTTTTTGCGCTCTTTGTCCACCACGGCCGGCGGTGCGTTTTGTACAAAACGCTCGTTGGAAAGTTTTTTACGTACCGATGCCAAAAATCCTTGCAGGTATTTGTATTCCTCCTTCAATTTTTTCAGTTCCTCATCCTTGTCTATCAATCCTTCCAAAGGAATGTAATACTCGTTTTTGTCCACCCGGAACGAGGCGGCGTTTTCCACCGGTTCGGCGGTTTTTTCCATGACTTCCAGGTTGCCCAATTTCATAATAACACTCCGCACCGCTACGTGCAAAGCATAGGTTTCACGATAAAACAAACGCAGCGGATTTTTGTTAGGGATATTTTTCTCCTTGCGAATCTTACGAATGTTGGATATCACCTGCTTGGCATGTTCCATGCGTTCAACGAAATCCGCATCGTATTTTTCCGCTTGGGGCCAAGTGTTTACCATCAAACTTTCGTTTTCCTTGCGCGGTTTGATATGTTGCCAAATTTCCTCGGTGATAAAGGGCATAAACGGATGAAGCACCCGCAAGTTGTTTTCCAGGATTTCCAAGGCCTCGCGATGCGTTGCGGCATCCATTTTTTCGCCATAGCCGGGCTTGATCATTTCCAGGAACCACGAGCTGTAATCATCCCAAAGCAAGGTGTAAATCCTTTTCAGCGCTTCCGAAATGCGGTATTTGGCAAAATCATCCTCGATTTGTTCCAAGGTTCGGGCGAATTTGTTTCGATACCATGCAACGGCCGTTCGGGCCGTTTCGGGTTGCGATTTGGATTCGTCCGTTTCCATGGTCATCAGCAGACGGAAACCGTTCCAGATTTTGTTGGCAAAATTACGCCCCTGAATGACCAATTGTTCATCGAAGGGTAAATCGTTACCCGCCGGTGAGGTCAGGAGCATGCCCACGCGCACCGCATCGGCGCCGTATTGTTCGATGAGTTTGATCGGGTCGGGCGAATTGCCCAAGGATTTCGACATTTTTCTTCCCAACTTATCGCGTACAATACCCGTAAGATAAACATTCTCAAAAGGTTTTTCGCCCGCAAATTCATAACCGGCCATAATCATCCGCGCCACCCAGAAAAACAGGATTTCGGGCGCCGTTACCAAGTCGTTGGTCGGATAGTAGTATTTGAAATCGGGATTGTCCGGCTTTCGTATGCCGTCGAAAACCGTGATGGGCCACAGCCAGGACGAAAACCAGGTGTCCAACACGTCTTCGTCTTGACGTAAATCTTCGGGTTGCAGGTTAGGATTTCCGCTTTTTTCCCTTGCCAATTCCAGGGCTTGTTCGGTCGTTTCGGCCACCACAAAGTCGTCTTCGCCTTCGCCGTAGTAGTAGGCCGGAATGCGGTGTCCCCACCACAATTGGCGCGAAATGTTCCAGTCGCGCACGTTTTCCATCCAATGGAAATAGGTATTCTCGAATTTTTTTGGAATAAGCCGCACTTCTCCTTCGCGCACGGCACGGATGGCCGGCTCGGCCAACTCCTTCATTTTCAGGAACCATTGACGCGACAGGCGCGGTTCGATAACGGCCTTGGTGCGCTCGCTACGGCCTACGCGGTGCGTGTGATTTTCCACTTTGGCCAAAAAGCCCTTGGTTTTCAATTCTTCCACGATTTTTTCCCGCACTTCGAAGCGGTCCATACCTTCGTAGTGCAAGCCGTAGGCGTTGAGCGTGCCGTCGGGATGAAAGATGTCGATGATTTCCAAGCCGTGGCGCTCGCCGATTTCCTTGTCATTGGGGTCGTGAGCCGGCGTGATTTTCAAAGCGCCCGTTCCGAATTCCGGGTCCACATAATCGTCCGAAATAATGGGAATTTCCCGTCCGGCAATGGGCACGGCGGCCTTTTGACCGATGTATTTTTTGTATTTTTCGTTTTCGGGACTCACGGCAATGGCCGTATCGCCCAAAATGGTTTCGGGCCGCGTGGTGGCGATTTGGATGTATTCCCCTTCGCGTCCGGCAATGGGATAATTGATATAGTAGAGTTTGCCTTCTTCGTCAGTATAAATCACCTCTTCGTCCGAAATGGTGGTTTGGGCTTCCGGATCCCAGTTGACCATACGGAACCCGCGGTAGATTTTTCCTTTGTTGTACAAATCCACAAACACCTTGATGACGCTTTCATACATATCGGGGTCCAAGGTGAATTTGGTGCGTCGCCAATCGCAGGAGGCGCCCAGGTAGCGCAATTGTTTCAGGATGATTCCGCCGTGTTTGTGCGTCCATTCCCAGGCATGTTCCAGGAATTGCTCGCGCGTCAGGTCTTTTTTGTCGATGCCTTCGGCTTTGAGTTTGGCCACCACTTTGGCCTCGGTGGCAATGGATGCGTGGTCGGTGCCCGGCACCCACAGGGCGTTATAACCCTTCAAGCGCGCCCGCCGGACGAGCACGTCCTGAATGGTGTTGTTGAGCATGTGCCCCATGTGCAAAACGCCCGTTACGTTGGGCGGCGGAATAACAATGGTATAGGGTTCGCGTTCATTGGGTTCCGAGTGAAAAAAACCTTGTTTGTCCCAGAAATCATACCATTTGCGTTCGACCTGTGCCGGATTATACTTGGCGGAAATCTCCATATTGTTCGCTCGTTTTTTTGAAGTAAACAAAATTCGTGATTTTTTCCGAGATATAAAGGTTCGATTTTTAGGGCGCCCCGCCGGCGCTAACGCGCCGCCGTCGGGCTGTCCGCTCATATTCGCCTTGGCGGATGCCGTGGTTTTGCGCGGGCGCGCGTGCCGCGCGCCCGCGCCCGCCCGTGCGTGGGGCTTCCGCTGGGCGCCTCCGCCGGGCGGAAAACCATCAGCACCGCCGGCGGCTCATACCGCTCCCATCCCTGGCGCAAATTTAGTTTTGAGTTATAAGTTTTAAATTTTGAGTTGATTATTATCGAAGCAACCGTGTTGACCGGCCGGGGCTTCGATACACTGCTCACTACGTTCGCAGCACTCAGCCGCCGCCTTTCCTCGCGCGGCAAACCGCCCTCAAATAATGACCCTCGAACAATTGAACGCCAATGTATGACTGCTCCGTCGGGGGCGGGAGACACCGACGAAGCGGGGTATTTATGGAAAAATCCAAGATTCGCGAAGCGAATAAAAATCTTTTTCACCAAAATAGGTGGGCAAAATTTGGAAATCCAGGGCGCAGCCCGCCAAATTTTGCCCACGGTTTTCGGGGCGTCATAAATTTAACCCGATGACGCCCCGAAAAATTTATTGTAAAAGTGCCCTTTTCTTTGTTCGGCTTCGCCGAACAAAAAACATTTTTAATGATTTGGTTCTTTCTTTTGGGCAAACAAAAGAAAGAACAAGAAAACAACCGCTCCCATCCCTGGCGCATTTCTAAATCGAATTTATACCACTATAAAAAATTTTAATGGATTTGGCTTTGTAAACAATATTACATACCGAAAATTCTGTTTATATTTGTTCCAAATAAACATTCAAAAACCAAATTGACTATGAAAAAGTTGTTCTCATCCCTGGTTGTGTTCGTGCTTTTGGCCGGCCTCAGCGCCGCTTGCAGCGAAAGCAGCCAACAAAAAGCCGGCGAAGCCGTCGAAAAAGTTAAAGACGCCGCACAAGACGCCGCCAACACCGCCAAAGATGCAGCAAAAGATGCCGCCAACGCAGCCAAAGACGCCGTAAAAGACGCCGCCCAAAAAGCCGGCGACCAAATGGCCAAATTCGACCCCGCCAAACATTTCGCCGAAGTGGATGCCAATGGCGACGGCAAAGTTACCAAAGACGAATTCGCCGCTCATGCCAAAGCCGAATTCACCAAAAAAGACGCCAACAAAGACGGCAAATTGGACAAAGACGAATGCAAAATGGTCGATAAATTCGACACCGACAAAGACGGCTTTGTCAATGCCGACGAATTTGCCAAAGGCCACGAAGGCATGTTCGCCAAAATCGATGCCGACAAAAGCGGCGATGTTTCCAAGGACGAATTCATGAACTTCATGAAACAAAAAATGGCCCAAAAAGGCGACAAAAAAGGAAAATGCGGTGCCGGTAAATGTGGCGCCGGAAAATGTGGAAGCGGAAAATAATTTTTCCTAACTTGTGCGTATGTTCGCACACCAACGCATACCACGCCGAAAGTTCCTCCGATGGACACTTTCGGCGTTTTTTTTCTCGGCCTTGCCCTGGTGTTCCGCATGCAGCCGGACTTCAAGCAAAAACGAACAAAAGCTTTGGGAAGCCCTGGCCGGAACCCTCTTTCCCGGCAGCCCCGGTATTGAACAAATCGGGTTCTATCACCACCTGAAATTCGTCCTCTCCGACAATAATTACGACCCCGACATCCGTCGCGCCTTAACCGGCGGCTTCCGGGACTTCCAAGGATTTGTCCGAAAAAATGTACCCGATTTTACCAAATTGCCCTTGAAAAAACGCCACCATTGGCTGAAAACTTATATCCGAACCAACGATGATGCCGAAAATTGGCTCGCTCGCGTATTGACCGTGATTTGGGAAGCTACCCTACTCGACCCGCACTACGGAATCAACAAAAAAATGATCGGTTGGAAATGGCTGCACCACGCCTACGGACATCCACGTCCCGACAACTCGGCCGATTATTTTGACTTACTGCGCAAACGCCGGCAATCCGAAACAATCCGGACACTTTAATAAACCCGAACGTCCCAATCGCGATAGACGGGAAGAGTTTCGCGATAACGATCCAACTTATCCCTGTCAATGGTATAGAAACCAATGCGTTCCTGATGGGATTTAACGGTATATTCCACATGTCCGTCCGGTGCGATAATGCGCGAATCGCCGCTGTACAAAATATGGTTCTTGTCCCGTCCCACACGATTGACCCAAATCACGTAGGCCTGGTTTTCGATGGCCCGCGCCCGTAGCAATGGCAAATAGGCATCCTTACGTTTTTCGGGCCAATTGGCCACGTAAATCAACACATCATAATCCAAAGTTCCGGTTTCGGGATCCCAGCCGTTGGCCGACCACACCGGAAAACGCAAATCGTAGCATACATTCAAGCGGAAACGCATGCCTTCCCATTCCACGGTCAAGGGTTCAGTGCCGGGTGTAAATAATTTATCCTCGCCGGCAAACGAAAACAAATGCCGCTTGTTGTAATAAACATGTGTGCCGTCGGGCCGGAACCAATAAAGCCGGTTGAACAAGCGTCCGTCTTCATGGGCATAAAGTCCCACCAATATCTGCATACGTAATTCCTGAGCATAACGGCCGAAAAATTCCACTGCCGGCCGGTGATCATAATGCTGCAAATAATTGGTATTCATCGTAAATCCCGTAGTAAAGGCCTCGGGAAATATGACCAAATCCGCCGTACGGTTGGTTTGATCCAAAATGCGGGCAGCCGACTCTAAATTACGCTTAGGGCTTTCCCAAAAAATTTTGGGTTGCACCAACTGAATGTTAAAATGCTTTTTCATAGGACAAGTGGTTTGAATTCAAAGTTATTAAAATTTTTCATCATCAGCAATTTTTTATGTAGCTTTGACCCCGCTGGCACAAGTTTTTTCCCATGTCATCGACCCTGTCATCCTACTCCCGAATCCTGGTAACCGGCGCCACCGGAATGCTCGGTTTACATTATTTGATGCATGGTATTGAAAAAGGTTTAACAATGCGCGGATTATTCCGCACCGAAAAATCCTTAGAGAAAGCCAAACGGCTTTTGCAATTGTATAACAAAACCGGCTTTTTTGAAAGGATTGAATGGGTAAAAGGCGATGTAAACGATATTTACAGTTTGGAAAACGCCTTGAAGGACGTGGATGCCGTTATCCACGCCGCCGCCCGTATTTCCTTTGCCGGCCATGCGCGCCAAGCCATGCTCGACACCAATTTCCTGGGCACCTTGAACATGGTCAATGCCGCCTTGGATGCCAAGCTCAAATATTTCCTGCACATCAGTTCCGTGGCCGCCTTGGACGGCCGTGGCAAAATCGACGAGACGGCCATTTGGACGCCTTCGGCACCGCACACCTACTACGGGATTAGCAAGCATTTAGCCGAAATGGAAGTGTGGCGCGGTATGGAAGAAGGCCTGCCGGCGGGAATTATCAACCCGTCCATCATCGTCGGGCCGCCGGCCACAACATCCCGGCAGTGGGACAACGGTTTCGGCAAAACCCTTACCGATTTGGAACGCGGACGCCTGCCTTTCCACACCCGTGGCATCACGGGCTATGTGGATGTGTCCGATGTGGTGGACATCGGTTTCCGCATGCTGGAACAACACGTAACCAACGAACGATTTATCGTTTCGTCCGAAAATAAATCCTTCCGCGAAATCCTGGAATTGCTCGCACACCAATTGGGGCGTAAACCGCCGCGACGGGCCGTCGGACGGAATATTTTGGTCGGTTTTGCCCGTTCGGCCAATGTATTGGCCGCCTTAACATTCCGTCCCAAACCCTTCGACATCGAAGCCGTCAAAGTGCTTTTAAGCGAAACTTATTTTGACAACAGCAAAGCAAAAAAACGTTTCCGCTACGATTTTATGCCCGTAGCACAAAGTATTGCCCGCTTGGTGCAACTTTACCGTCGGCAACAGGGATAAATTATCCGGCACAAATCGTTGGCTTTTGTCGGAAAAATCGGCATATTTGCACCGAACACGAAAAAAAACCTTTTCGCCAAACACCTACAATCATGGCACAAGACCTTTTTAAACATCCCGATTATTACCTGACCGACGAACTCTTTACCGACGAACAAAAATTGGTGCGCGAAGCCGCACGCGACTGGGTCAAACGTGAAGTAACACCCGTCATCGAAGATTATGCCCAACGGGCCGAATTTCCCAAACATTTGATCCAAGGTTTGGGCGAAATCGGTGCTTTCGGGCCCTTCATTCCCGAACAATACGGCGGCCCCGGACTGGACTATATGTCCTACGGACTCATTATGCAAGAACTCGAACGCGGCGATTCGGGCATACGCTCCACCGCCTCGGTGCAATCCTCGCTGGTTATGTTTCCCATTTGGAAATACGGTAGCGAAGAACAAAAACAAAAATACCTTCCGCGTTTGGCTACGGGCGAAATAATGGGTTGTTTCGGCCTCACCGAACCCAACCACGGCTCCGACCCCGGCAGTATGGAAACCCGCTTTGTGGACAAGGGAGACTACTACCTGCTCAACGGCGCCAAAATGTGGATTTCCAATGCTCCCTTTGCCGACATTGCCGTCGTTTGGGCCAAAAACGAAGAAGGCCGCATCAAAGGGCTCATCATCGAACGCGGCTTGGAAGGTTTTTCCACGCCCGAAACGCACAACAAATGGTCGTTGCGTACCTCGGCCACGGGCGAATTGATATTCCAAGATGTTCGCGTGCCCAAGGAAAACCTGCTTCCCGGCGCCGACGGATTACGCGCTCCGCTTTCGTGTTTGGACTCGGCGCGTTACGGCATTGCTTGGGGAACCTTAGGCGCCGCCATGGATATTTATGACACGGCCCTGCGCTATGCCCTCGAACGCCACCAGTTCGGCCAACCCATTGCCGGATTCCAACTCCAACAAAAGAAACTGGCCGAAATGATCACCGAAATCACCAAAGCCCAATTGCTCACCTGGCGCCTGGGCGTGCTCAAAAACGAAGACCGGGCCACGGCCGCCCAAATTTCCATGGCCAAGCGCAACAATACGGCCATGGCACTCAATATCGCCCGCGAAGCGCGCCAAATCCTCGGTGCTATGGGCATCACCGGCGATTATCCCATCATGCGCCACATGATGAACCTGGAATCGGTGATCACCTACGAAGGCACACACGATATTCACCTGCTTATCACAGGTTACGACATTACAGGTATTCCGGCATTCAGGTGTAAGCCGAAGAAATAGTTTTGGCTAAAATTTATCACTTCCCGTAATACCGTCCGATACCCTTGCGAAGCCAATCCAAATAAACCTGCACATCGGGCTCGTAGGCCTTGGGTTGGCTTAGCAATTTTTCATCGGGGGAAATCAGCACGTAGTAGGGCTGGGAATTGGACTTGTAACGGTAAAT
>WGAP01000142.1 GCA_015494775.1 Flavobacteriales bacterium
CCGCCACGACGAAGCCGCACTGGAACGTATTGCCGGCAAAGTGCGCGACTGGGCCGCTTCGATGCCTTTGTTTGCTTATTGATTTTTTTGGGCGCCTGCCGACATTGCTACGCAATGTGCGGCACCGGGCTGTCCGCTAATATTCAGCTTGGCGGCTCGCGGTTTTTGCGCGGGCGCGCGTGCCGCGCGCCCGCGCCCGCCCGTGCGTGGGGCTTCCTCCGGTCGCCTCCGCCGGGCGGAAAAACCTGTTCACCGCCGGCGCTTCATACCGCTCCCATCCCTGGCGCAACGTAGGTCGCTGAGTGATTTTTGCGTAGCAAAAATTGTATCGAAGCGACCGTGTTGACCGGCCGTGGCTTCGATACACTGCTCACTACGTTCGCAGCACTCAGCCGCCGGCTTTTTCCTGCGCAGCAAATCGCGCTCAAAAAAATGACCATCGAACAATAGAATGCCGATTTGTGATTTAATTGCCTGATTATCAAAAAATTCAGAAATCTCAAATCGCTAATCGTTAATCGATATTTTTGACAAGGGTCGCTGAGTTATTTTGCGAAGCAAAATGGTGTCGAAATGATCTTGGATGGCCGGAAAATGATTCGATTTTAATCCAAATGCAAATAATACCGGGTGGCTTTACGTTCGCCTTTCCTAAACAAAATGCCCTTTTGAACCAAATCCTGCAAGTCGCGTGTAGCGGTGGATTCCGACGTGCGGGCAATACGCCGGTAATTTTTGGCACTCAATCCGCCCGCGAAACCTTCGGGACCGGCATCAAACAATCGCAAAACCACTTTCCGCTGCCGCTCGTTCATCAAATTTCCTTTTTCGTTCAAAAACCGGATTTTGCGTATCATCCATTCCAGACGTTCCACCGCATCCTTTTGTGCATCCACCAACAGGCGGCCATACCATACCAACCATTCGGTAATGTCCAAGCTGTGGTTGTGTTTTCCCAGCATGGCATAATAATCCTTCTTTTGACGGCTCAACCTAGCCGACAAACTGAGCAATACGGGTTGTTGCATGCTCATGGCTACGGATTTAAGCGTCAGTGCCCGGGCCATTCGTCCGTTTCCGTCCTCAAAAGGATGAATATTGATAAAATGAAAATGTGTTATGCCGGCCAAAGTCAAAGGAACGGGCGACAATTTTCCCTGCCGGTGGTTTGCATTGAACCATTGCAAAAAAACTTCCATCTCGCGTGGTACTTGTTCGGACGGCGGCGCCTCGAAATGCACTCGCCGGCGACCGATGCTTCCCGAAACCACCTGCATGGGTTCGGGATGGGTACGGAAACGGCCTCGCCCGTCCAGATCCGGTCGGTGCGCCAAAATCAACGCATTCATTTGACTCAAAAGTTCTTGCGTAAGCGGTGCATTATACCGCCGGTAAATGTCCACGGTCAATCGGGCCATTCCTTCCTCCGCGGGTGAGCGTCGCGCAGGGTCGAATTGAAGGCCCAAAAATTTTTTTACCGATGATTGTACGCTGTCCCTGTTCAATATTTCCCCTTCGATTTCAGCTGTTTGCATCGCTTCGGTTGTGAGTATTTCCACCACATATTTTTCCCTGTCTTCTTCGTCAATAAATTGCAGAACGCCTGCGCCTTTTCCCGTTTGACGAATAAAAAGGGCCTCCAAATCTTCCAAGGCCTTTTCGTCATAACGAAATTCGGGCCAATGTGCCAATTGCCAATTCCAGGGTCTTGGTGCCATTTGGGCGATAAATTTTGAATTTATAGCTCAAAAATACGTCTTTTTTGAGCGATAAACAAATTTTTATGTGAATCAACCGAGCTCGCCGGCTCTTTCCCGTGTATCGGACCCCGTCCCGCAACCGGAAAGTGCCGATAGCTTGTTGACCGCTTTTTTGTAAATTTGCTAAAAGCCCAACGGAAATGAAACAGGATCCAAACACCCCGGTTGATGCCATGAGTTTTGACCAATTTCGCCAACAAGTATTGGACGATTACGGCTTGGCCGTATTGAGCCGCGATCTCAGTTTGGCCGGTCGTAAAGAAGTGCTTTCGGGCCGTGGTAAATTCGGCATTTTCGGTGGCGGAAAGGAATTGCCCCAAATCGCTTGGTCCAAAGTATTTCGACCGGGAGATTTCCGCTCGGGCTATTATCGTGACCAAACCTTTATGATGGCCATCGGCCATCTGACTCCCGAACAATTTTTTGCCCAGGTTTACGGCCATCCCGACCTGAAACACGAACCCCATTCGGCCGGACGGCAAATGAACGCCCACTTTGCCACCCACCTGCTCGACGAAAACGGCCAATGGCTCGACCAGGTAAATCGCAAAAACAGCAGTGCCGATATTTCGCCCACCGGCGGCCAAATGCCCCGTTTGCTCGGATTGGCCCAAGCATCGAAAATCTATCGCAACCTGCCCGAATTGAAGGAATACGCCGCCAAATTCTCGCGCAACGGCAACGAAATCGCTTGGGGTACCATCGGCAATGCCAGCACGGCCGAAGGACTTTTTTGGGAAACGGTCAATGCGGCCGGCGTACTTCAAGTGCCCATGGTCATCAGCATTTGGGATGACGAATACGGCATTTCGGTACATGCCAAAGACCAAACCACCAAGCAAAGCATTTCCGAAATCCTGAAAGGTTTTCAACGGGACGAAAAAGGCGACGGCTTTGAAATTTTCCGCGTGCGCGGATGGGACTATCCGGCCCTGCTCGAAACCTACGAAAAGGCCGAAAAAATCGCCCGCGAAGAGCACGTGCCCGTAATTATCCACATAACCGAACTTATTCAACCGCAGGGCCATTCCACTTCCGGTTCGCACGAACGCTACAAGTCGCCCGAACGGCTTCAATGGGAAAAACAGCACGACGGATTGGTTAAAATGCGGCAATGGATTTTGGACAACAAACTGGCCGATGCCGAAACCCTGGACCGCATCGAAGCCGATGCCAAAAAACGCACCAAGGAAGCCGCCAAAAAGGCATGGGCCGCCTTTACCGAACCCATGAAGGCCGAGAAAAAAGAAGTGGTCCAAATCCTGGGACAAGCTCTGCAACATACGGCCCGTAAGAACGAAGTGGAACAATTGGCCCTGGAATTGGCCAAAATCAAGGAACCCATCCGCCGCGACATCGGCCGGGCGGTGCGTCGCGCCCTTATCCTTATGGCCGGCGAAGACCATGAGCCGGTCCGCAAGCTCCGCCAATGGCTCGACGATTGGATGAAGCAACAAAGCGTCCGCTACGATAAATACCTGTGGTCGGAAAGCGAAAAAGCCGCCCGTAACATCAAACCCGTTCCGCCCGAGTTCGACAAAGATGCGCCCTTGGTGGACGGACGTATTATTTTGCGGGACAATTTCGACAAGCTTTTTGCCAAATATCCCCAACTCATCGCCTTCGGCGAAGATACCGGGAAAATAGGCGACGTGAACCAAGGCATGGAAGGTCTGCAAAAGAAATACGGCGAACTGCGCGTAGCCGATACGGGTATTCGCGAAACCACCATCATCGGTCAAGGCATCGGTTTGGCCATGCGCGGATTGCGTCCCATTGCCGAAATTCAATATTTGGATTACGTGCTTTTCGGCCTGCAAACCATGAGCGACGATTTGGCTACCCTTCATTACCGCAGTTTCGGCCGCCAAAAAGCACCGGTGATTGTGCGCACACGAGGCCACCGGCTCGAAGGCATCTGGCATGCGGGTTCCGAAATGGGCGGTTATCTGCATTTGCTTCGTGGTATCAACTTCCTGGTGCCGCGTAATTTCGTGCAAGCCGCAGGGATGTATAACACCATCCTGCAATCGGACGAACCGGCCTTTATCATCGAGCCGCTCAACGGCTACCGGCTCAAAGAACGCATGCCTTCGAACCTGGGCGAATACCGCGTGCCGGTGGGCAGGGTGGAAGTGCTGCGCAAAGGCAAGGACATCACCTTGGTTTCCTACGGTTCCACCTTGCGCATCGTGGAACAAGTGGCCCGTGAAATGTTCGACACGCTGGGCATCGATGCCGAGGTCATCGATGTGCAATCCCTGGCACCTTTCGATTTGGAGCACGACATTGTCAAGAGTTTGCAAAAAACCGGCCGTTTGCTCATTATCGACGAAGATGTGCCCGG
>WGAP01000143.1 GCA_015494775.1 Flavobacteriales bacterium
CGTTCGTTGGTATGAAGAAAAATCTTTTTGGCGGCATTGTAAACGGCCACTTGCGGAATGGGTGTTTTGGTATCGTGGGAAATTACTTTGATAACCTGGGCCTGCACGAGGGGAAAAGATGCAAAAGCAATCAACAGCAGGAATAATTTTCGTTTCATCGGCTTAGCATTTCTTTGTAAACGCGCACACTTTCGGGCAAATGATAATTTCCGGTGTGGATTTGAAAATACATTTCCCAAATGCGCAAAATTTCCATACGTCGTTTTCGATTTTTTACCGGCCGGCCTTCGAGAAATTCCCTAAACCAAAGCGAACGTTCGGCATCGATGGATGCAAGCCCGCTTGTTCCGGTAAATTTACCTTCGTTTACATCAAAAAATGTGCCTTTCGGGCTTGTCTGCGGAGCGAATCCCAAATAATCGCTGAGATCAAACATAAAACGAAGGTGATAATCAGGGTCATAATTCGATTGGTCGAGCCGGATAAAATACCGGAGAAACTTATCGAAACTTTCGGGGCCCGGTTCGCCGTGCACGGTTTGGCGTAGCGTGTCGGCCATAAAAAGCGCTTGGGAGGTTTTGTAAAAATCGGTTCCCAAATCCTTGTAAAAATAGGCCAATCGCGCACTTTTGAGCATGGGCAAGCCCTTGGTTTTCAGCGCTTCGATATCCAAGCATTGGGGCGGAACGGTCAAGCTGCGTTTGCGCCGGCCTTCGGCCGAACGGCCGGTTTTGACCGCCATACTTATCCTTCCGCTTCGGCGTCCCCAAAGGTCGATAATCAGGGTGTTGTCGTTGTGAACAATGCGTCGCAGCACCAAAATACGGTCGGTAAAGTGCATAGCCGGTTTATTTGACAATCAGCGCTTTGAGCACCTTGGTGTGTGTGGTGTCGTCGTCCGTGAGCAATATGAGGTAAACCCCCGTGGCCACCTTACGGCCCGAAAAATTGCGCAGATCCCATTCGACCGTGCCGCCACGCGAACGGGTTTCCCAAACCAGATTTCCTTCGATGTCGGTGATTTTGACACTAATGTCCGACATCAGGTTGCGAATGATAAGCCGTTGATGCCTTTTTTGGTTCAACGGATTGGGATAGACATAGGCCTTGTCCAGGTTGTCCTTGCCTTCGGTGGCGTCACCACGAAAACCTATCAGCCCTTTGTCCGTGCTTATGTAAACCACGCCCGTTACGGGATCGACGGCCACATCGAAAATGGCGTTGCCGGGCAAAGGCGAGTTTTCGGCCGTAAAGTGATAGATGGTTTCCTGTCCATCGGCCGATACGTAGAAAAGTCCGGCGTTGGTGGTGCCTATCCATTTGTTGTTGGCGCCGTCCACTACAATTTCGGTAATTTCCTGATTGGCCATCAATTCCACGCCTTGATTATCCTGTCCGTGGAGTTCGGCCAGTTCGATGATAATGGGTTGGGTTTTAACGCCCGGATCATTGAACGCGTTTTCGGGATTGGGCAAAATACGCAGGCCGCGCAGGGTGCCGATCCACAGCGTATTGTCCTTGTCCACGGCCGTGGCTTGGGTGTTGCGATAGCCGCCTTCGTAGGGAATATCGTTTTGTTCGGTCAATACCACCAGGTCGCCGGTGCCGGGATTTAATCCCACCACACCCAACCGGTGGGTGGCGATCCATAAATTGCCCGAACGGTCGAATTGCATATCGGCGGCGCCTTCGTTGTAGGCGGTGTTCATAATAGACGAAAAGGAGTAAGCATTCCATGCGTTGTTCGATAAATCAAAACGATGGACTTCGTCCATCACCAAGCCCTCGAACATCCACAAATTTCCGTCCGTATCCCAAACCAACGGACTGACGCGGTAATCGGTCAGCGGATGACCGTTGATTACAATGGGTTGAAGGGTGGAATTCGTAGGATCATAAGTTTGGTATAAACTGCCGTGACGGAATTCCAACAAACCCTGATGAAAGGAACCGATAAACACCTGCGTGGTATCGTTGCGGTTGATTTTGACATCGGTCAAACTTACCTTACCAAAGGCGGAATAAGGAATGTTATACCATTGGCCGCCTGTCAAATGGCTGATGCCGTAATAATCCAAGGGATAGGGATTGTAGAGTTGGTCGTAGTCGCCGTAAACAACCCAAAGATTGCCGTTGTAGGCGTCGGCGGCGAAGGGATGGTTATACAAGGGACCGTCGGGAAGGATTTGTGCGGTGCTGTTGGCGGTAAAATCCCAATGCAGAATGCCTTGCTCGCGGGTGCCTGCATAAAGGTTTCCGTCCTTGGCGGCCAGGCATTGCACACGGAAGGATCGGCCTTGGAAACGGTTGATGGTCTGCACCGGATTGATCGATGCATCATAAACCAAAATACGGTCGGACAGCCCGACGAAAAGTTTATCGGCATTGGCGGTCATGGCTACGGCCGCCGAGGGAAAATGCTGCCAGTGGACGACTGTTCCGCCGGCTATTTCGTAAAGTTCGCCGGCTTTGATGCCCATCAGGCGCCCGCCGAAAACGGCCAATAAATTCCAGGTGCCGCCGTCGATTTGTTGCCAACGCGAAAGGTCGCCCTTGTAGGGTTCGTTTACATCCACCGACAAGATGCCGTTGCCTTCGGTGGCGGCATAAATACGGCCTTGGAACACGACCACATCATTAACGCCCATATCCGTTCCACCGGGTCCGAGCCGATAGGTATCACCGAAGCCCTGCGGATCCATCCGGTATTCGGTAAGCCCGTAGGGCATAGCCAGGTAGAGCACGCTGCCATTGGAAATTATGGCGCGGACATGTTTTTGGTCATCGGGTATGTGGGCCAGAAAAAGTCCCTGTTCTTTTTTTACCTTGCCGTCGTCGGGGCGGATGAGTTCGATGCGGCCGCCGTCGTGAACCACAAAGAGTTGGCCCGTGGGGTCGTGATAGTAAATTTGCTGCAAATCCTGCCCGGAAAGGCCCTGAACGGTGGAAAATTTGCGGTATTTGCCGTCGGCGGGGTCAAAGACAAAGACGGCATTGTCGGCACAGCCAATAACACGCTCTCCGTCAAGGGCAACGGAATGGATGTTGCGGTAGGAAAAAAGGTCGATCCAACGGGAATTGGTTTGCGCCCGGAGGCCGAGCCAAGATAGCAGCAAAAGAATCCAAACCGGCGCGTGCTTCATAGCGGATGATTACAGGACAAAGGTAACAATTTAAACGTCAAAGCGGGGGAAATAGTGCGCAGGTTGTAACAGGATTGACAATGCCAATAAATTTTTTTGCCAATTTGTTTAATTGATTAAGAAAACAAAGCATTTTGGAATTTATATTTTTTGAAATATTTTTGCGGAAAAATATACGATAAAGTCAAAAATATGAAAAGGTATCTTTTAT
The DNA here is from genome assembly GCA_015494775.1 of Flavobacteriales bacterium. Taxonomy (GTDB): domain Bacteria; phylum Bacteroidota; class Bacteroidia; order Flavobacteriales; family Flavobacteriaceae; genus JAADED01. The sequence continues at coordinate 3,355 of WGAP01000143.1, forward strand.
TTTTCCTTATTGTATGGGCTATGGGAAACGTTTACGGTAAAAACGCCTCCCTTTTTTCATATAATCACGAAAAGGTAAACAAAGCATTGGTTAGTGTCAATATATTGGAACGGTATGTTAGTGCCCATAAATTAACTCTGAATCAGTTATCCACCGATAATCCTTTGACAAAGAATTTAAGGGCCGATATGGACTCACCGGTTTCGCCCCGTGAATCCGTCTTGGGTATTCCGGGATTTTTTTGGGGATTTGTTTTAAATGTTGTCGGTGTACTCATTGTTTATTTTGTAACAAAGGATGCGGTGGAAACGTCACGTGCATTCATAGGATGTACTACTATCGTAACTCTTATTCTTTTTATATATTTTCTTTCCGATTTTTAATAGATAGTATTACCCCAGCCATTATTTATTCAAAAATCCAATTTCCATTGTTATTTGGACAGCCGTTTTTTGAGCGGTAATAAATCCGCGCCAGGGATGGGAGCGGTATGAATTTTTTTGTTCTTTCTTTTGCTTGCCCAAAAGAAAGAACCAAATCATTAAAAATGTTTTTTGTTCGGCTTCGCCGAACAAAGAAAAGACGCTTTTACAATAAATTTTTCGGGGCGTCATAGGAGTAAATTTATGACGCCCCGAAAACCGCGGTCAAAATTTGGCGGGCTACGCCCTGGGTTTCCAAATTTTGTCCGCCTATTTTGGTGAAAAAGATTTTTTATTCGCTTCGCGAATCTTGGATTTTTTCATTAATACCCCCGTGTTAGATTGTTCGGTATTTGTTATTCAAGCGCGACTTGTCGCGCGGAAAAGGCCGGTGGCTGAGTGCTGCGAACGCAGTGAGCAGTGTATCGAAGCCCCGGCCGGTCATTCCGGTCGCTTCGATACAATTTTTGCTACGCAAAAATCACTCAGCGACCACCAAACAGGTGCCTGAGTGCTGTGCCGAAGGCGCAGTGTATCGAAGGCACCGCCATTTGTTCCGGTCGCTTCGATACAATTTTGCTTCGCAAAATCACTCAGCGACCTACGTTGCGCCAGGGATGGGAGCGGTTATGCGGCAGCCGTGCGCCGCAGGCCTGCCGTGGCGGTGGGGCGACCAGTGGGGAGCCACGTCCGCCACGTTTGCAGGGCAAGAGCGGGCGGCTGCCGCATTTGAGCGGACAGCCCGGTGCCGCACATTGCGCAGCAATGTCGGCAGGCGCCCGAAAACAAAAAAACCGCTTCCCCGCAGGGAAACGGTTCGTCCGTTCGGTTACGGATTTTTTAGATACTTTCGGTTTCCGAGATTTTGGCCAAAATGTCGGCGTAGGGCAGGATGAGGTATTCCTTGCCGTCCAATTCCACTTTGTTGCCGGCGTATTTTTTGTACAATACCAAATCGCCGGGAGCTACGGCCGGGTTTTCAATGTTACCCAAGGCCACCACGCGGGCCACTGCCGGTTTTTCTTTGGCCGTATCCGGAATGATGATACCCGACGGGGTTTTGCTTTCGGCAAATTCGTCGGTCAGTTCCAGGAGGACGTTTTCGTTTAGCGGTGTGAGTTCTTTCATAGTGCTTATGTTTTTTGAGTTTATATCGGTTGGTTGTTATTCGGTTGGAATGCCCAACATACGGCTGATTTTGGGCACATCAAAGCCGATGATAATCCGGCCGTTGATGTCGGTTTGCGGTACGCCGCGTTGACCGCTTTTGCGCACCATTTCTTCGGCCGCGCGGGGATTGGCGGCCACATTGATGTCAGTATAGCGTATGCCGTGCTTGTTGAGGTATTGTTTGAGCTTGTTGCAGTAGGGACACGAAGGCGTGGAATAGACCGTAACGCGTTTTTGATTTTTTTCACCGGTTGTTGCAACCGTACTGCCTTCGCCTTTGATGATTTTGTCATAAAAACCTGTGGACTGACAACCCTTGACCAGGTTTTGCAAACGACCGTTACGGATTTCGGCCAACACCGGAACAGTGCTAATGCCGAAATGCGGATGCACATCGCGCACACGGGTTACATCCACTTCAAACACGGGATAATCACCGGTCAAGGCCTTCAAATTTTCCGCCGCACAGTCCGAAGCGGAACTACCCGGTTTGTGAAAAAAAAGAAAATACCTATCCTTTTCGCTTACAAGCGATTGAAGTTGCGAAAAAGAGCTTACCTTTGTCCACTGCATATCGGCGCGTCGTTTCAGGCCGTAAAATTACAATAAATGTGCCAGTGGAAAACGGGTGTCAATTTGTCATTTTCGGCGTCTTGGAACGGTTTTGGCGCCGGTGATGCGCAACAAACCATAAGCAACAATGAAAAAACAACATCCCCATAAACCCCGAAGCACCCGGCCCGCACCGGCCGGCAAAGGCCGTAGGCCGGCGGTCAAAAAACGCCGCGAAGCGGCGCCCCAGTGGCCCATGCGGCTCAACAAATATTTGGCACACGCCGGTATTGCTTCGCGCCGCGAAGCCGACGAACTGATTCGCAACGGAATGGTAACGGTCAACGGCCAAACGGTAACCGAAATGGGTTTTAAGGTGCAACCGACCGACCAAGTGCGTTTCGGCGGCGAACTTATCCGGCCCGAAAAAAAGGTGTATATCCTGCTCAACAAGCCCAAAAATTACATCACCACCACCAAGGACGAACGCAACCGTAAAACGGTGATGGAATTGGTCAAGGAACCGGCACGCAAATACCGCATTTTTCCCGTGGGCCGGCTCGACCGCAAAACCACGGGCGTTTTGCTGCTGACCAACGACGGCGATTTGGCCAAAAAACTCACCCATCCCAAGCACAAGGTGGAAAAACTCTACCACGTGGTGCTCGACCGCAACCTCAAACAGCAGGATTTGCAAAAAATCCGCGAAGGGCTCAAATTGGCGGACGGAATGATCTATGTGGACGATGCGTCCTACGTGAAGGGTGCGCCGCACAGCGAAGTGGGTATCAAAATCCATTCGGGGCGCAACCGCATTGTAAGGCGCATATTCGAGCATTTGGGCTATGACGTTAAGAAATTGGACCGCGTGATGTTTGCCGGACTGACCAAAAAAGGATTGGAGCGCGGCCATTGGAGACATCTGACCGAAAAGGAAGTGAATTACCTGAAAATGCTGTAAGTGATGCGAATGAACAAAATCACGGCGGTTGTTTACCTGTTTTTCATTGCTTCGCTTGTGTTGCACATTTTGCGGACGCAAAAAGATGAAAAGCAAAAATGGTTTTGGCTTTTCGCGGTGCTTTTTGTGCCGGTCATCGGCGGTTTGGCCTATGTGATTTATATGCGTAAACGTTTCTTTTGATTGTCCTTCGCGCCCTTCGGGCGCTACGGGCTTCGCGAACCGCCTGACGGCGTTTCGCTTCGCGGCTCCACAAGCCGGCGCGCCTTGCAAGCGGCGGCGCTTGTCTTGTTCCGCGGCTCCGCGAGCCCTTGGGTCTCGCTCCGCAGCTTCGGGAGCCGGCCGCCTCCTGCATTCGCTCGGGCGGCGTCTCCCTTCGCATGCCGCGTCAGCCCTACGGTCTGCCGCGGGCCTCGGAACCCTTCGGTTTCCTCGGCGGTCGCCGGGCCGCTGTGCGTCCCGGCTCTTTGACGGCGAGGCGTCGCATTATTTTATCAAAAAATTGTAAGTTATTGA
>WGAP01000144.1 GCA_015494775.1 Flavobacteriales bacterium
GCAATCCGTATCACCACCGACCAAAGCGGCGCCAAAAAAATGCCGGAAAGCATTAGCAATGCAAAACTTATTTCCGTAATATGTTTGTGCTGTCCGGCTATGGCTCCCGGATACAATCCGTACAATCCCAAAGCCAAGCCACCCAACACAAAGGCCCAAATCACTCGCTCCCAAGAAGATTTATTCGTTCGCGTCCAGCGGAAAAACAAATAAACCGACAGAACAACCCATCCGAAAAATTCCAAACCTTCCTTAATAAGCTCATTTCGGAAAGAATTCCGGGTTAAGTGCTGTATTAAATCCCTATTGATTAATTGATAACCGTAATCGGAGAACATTTTATAAATCAATAACAAAACCGCCGCAACGATGATGTATTGCCCCCGCCGGCTCGCTTTGTACGAAGAAACCCGCTCCACACCCGTATCTTTCAATTCATACACCGGCAAGCCGGCCAAAAGCATCAGCAATCCCAAAATGAAGAAAATATAGGAAAACGGCACGTTGTACCCACGTAATTCCACCACCATCGGGCCGAATAAGCCCCCGAAGTTAATCATCAGGAACCACAAAAGCATTCCGGCATCCAGTAGCCGTGAATGCACCCCATATTGCCCGGCATATTGGGCCATAAGGTTGGGCTTGTACAAACCCGAACCCAAAGCCATAACCGCCAGGCCGGCAAACGCCCATAGCCGCCCGGGGACGGCCATCAAAAACAATCCGGCGGCTTGCAAAACCACACCGGCCAAGGATACCCGCCTGTGCCCTGCAAACCTGTCGCCCGCGTAGCCGCCCAACACGCCTGCAAGAACAATACCTGTCGAAAGCCAAGCATACGTGCCCCACAATATACGGCGATGGTCATTGGGAAAAAATTGCATGAGATACAAAAAAATAATGGCCCGAAAACCGTAGTAGGCCGCGGTTTGCAAAAACAAGGAAAGCAACAATTGAAAGGCAAAAAGGGGATGCTTGCGGGACATATAAAAGGTTTTTACATAAACAATATTAGGCATTTTTCTGACTGCTGCAAAATAATATAAAGGCATGGTTACTATCCGGTTGCTCGACACGATTTTTGCGGAACAAAAATTAATTTTCATGCGATTTATCGCGCGGGGAAAAAGCCGGCGGCTGAGTGTTGCGAACATAGTGAGCGGTGTATCGAAGCCCCGGCCATACGGTTGCTTCGGTAAAAACCAACTCAAAACTAAGAACTAAAAATTCATAACTAAATCCGCGCCAGGGATGGGAGCGGTATGAGCCGAAACGGCACCGTAGCCCTGCCGCGGCGGCGGGGCAACCAGTGGGGAGCCACGCCCGCCACGCTCGCAGGGCAAGTGTGGCGTGAGGCGAATATAAGCGGACAGCCCGGTGCCCGACGGGTGAACGCACCGGCGGACGGGCTTTTTGGCGATGAACGACGGTATGCGTGAACCCGTGCGGGCAGGCGCCCTAAAAACAAAAAATTCCCAAAGTGTAACATTCGCGGGAAAAACGTATCTTTTGAGTGAAAATATGCGGATTTGGATGCAAAGCACGGGCAACGGAATTTGATTGCGGACATTCAACGCGGCGACCAATCGGCCATGGAGGCCTTCTACCGCAGGTATGCCAGGGCCATGTTCAACACGGCCTACCGCATCACGGGCGATTATCACTATGCCGAAGATGTGGTGCAGGAAGCGTTCATCAAGGCCTTCGCCCACATGGGGAGTTTCCGCGGCGATGCCGAACCCGGCGCCTGGCTCAAACGGATAGTGATCAACGAAAGTTTGCAATGGCTCAGGAAATACAGCCGCTACGAATCCGACCGCGAGCCGCCCGAAAGCAGCGCCCCGCCCGATGAAGACGAGCCGGACATGTTTGCCGACACCGCTCTGCGTCAAGCGCTGGCACGGGCTTTGCTCCGGCTTCGACCCAACTACCGCACAGTGCTCAGCTTGCACTACATCGAAGGTTACGACCTGCAAGAAACGGCGCAAATCATGGGCATCAGCTACGGAAACGTGCGCACCATGCTCACCCGCGCCAAACAACAACTGAAAAAACAAATGGAAAATGAACGGACAACACACTGACAAACATCCTTATGCCGGCACGCCCTTCGACTTTTGGGAACCGCCCGAAGGCCACGAGGCGCGTTTCCGTATCCGGCTCGAACGCCAACGCCGTCGGGAAGTCCGCCGTATCGACTGGTCGCGGTGGTTTGTAGCCGCCGCCGTGGTGTTTGTGGCCGCCATGCTTTGGTGGGATCAAATGTCCAAAAGCAGCACGCTGCCCACATCGCTCGATAGCGTGCAAACGGCCAAAAATAAGTTGGAAAACGTCATCCGCCGCGAAATCATCCAATGGAATGCCGACGAACTGCCCGAAAGCCGCCGCATCATCCGGCAGGCCTTCGACCGGCTCGACCGAATGGAAAACGATTTCTCGCAATTGCGAACCCGTTTCGACCAAAACCAAAACAGCCGCATCCTGGATGCGATGATCCGCAATTTGCAAACGCAAATTCAACTGCTCGAAGATTTGCAACATCAATTGGAACAACAGAAAAAACATCAAATCGATGAAAAGAAAGTTTATCAATCATAGCATGCTCCTGCTCATGCTGTGGCTGGGCATCGCCTTCCCAGCCCGTGCCCAAAACGCCGAGGTTACCAAGGCCTTGATGAAAAGTTTTTCGGCCACTGCTGCCGACAGTATCCGCCGGGTGATTCTCCAAACCGAATACAGCACCGTCAACGTAAGCACTTGGGATTCGGCCCGTGCACAAGTGGCCGTGGTGATCACCGTCCGTGCCAAAGATGCCGACGAAGCGCGTAAGGTGTTGGACAAAATCGATGTGCGTTACGAACAAACCGGTGATCAAGCCCGGGCCACCACACTGGTCAACGGTGAAACGGATAATGTGGATTGGTTAACCAAACGCACCGACAAGTTCAACATCCGCTACGATGTCCGCCTGCCGGCCACCGCCGCCTTGGACGTGTCGGACGACTTCGGTACCTTGGAAATCGATCGCCTGCGCGGCCCGCTGCATACGCAAATGGATTACGGCAACATCAACGCCACCGCCTTGAAAAACAACGATAACCTTCTGGAAGGCGATTATGCCAACTACCACATCCATTTCCTGCAAGCCGGAAAATTTTCGGGCGATTACGGGAAAATTTCCCTGGATTTCGGTTTTTATGTGCGCATTTGGGGCGATTATAATTCGGCCCGCCTGCTGCGCATCAAAAAACTCAATGTGGATGGCGACTACAACAAAGTGGAAGCCAAGCGCATCAAAGATTTGTTTTCCACCGGCGATTTTGAGGAATACACCATCGACAGGATTTACAACGCGCGCATCCGCGGCGATTACAACAAAATCGTTTTGCACGAATTGGGACGCGGCTTTCACAACTTTATCACCGCGGGCGATTTTACCCGCATCACCATCACCAATCCCAAAGCCATCGCCTACGTCCTGGATATGGACACCAAAAATTCGGAATGGAAAATCACGGGCGTCAAATCCGAATCGTCCGGCAAGGACACCGACAGCCATCTGCGCACCTACTACGGCAAATCCGATGCCCAAGCCATGATTCGCATCAATGGCGAATACCTGCATATTGCCATCACCAACCCATCGAAATTCTAAATTTTTAACCCTAAAATTTTAAGCGTTATGAAAAGAAAACAATTTATTCTCATCTTACTTTTGGCCTTGGCGACAACATCTTGGATGCAAGCTCAAAACAAGGAAATCAACCGCAAAGCCCAAGCCCATTTCCAACGCTTGGACAGCATTAGCAACCAACTCGAAAAACGTTTGCAAGACCAATTGAGCCAACTACCCGCCGACAGCATTCCCAACGACCAACTCGACAAAATCATCGACCATTATGCCGACGACTGGGATTACGCCCTCTTTTGGGAAATGGAACGCTTTCGTAAAGACCTGGGCATAAAGGACCAAAACAAAGAAGACAACGGTGAAGATGCCACGCAAATTTTCCGCAAAATCATCAAAATCATTCCCAAGGAAGGGAAATCCGGCAAAAAGGGCGGCAAGAAAACACCCGTCAAAAAGGTAAAGGTCAGCAAAGCCCACACCCATATCGAAAGTGTCATCCGCTGGGGGCTCAACAACACCGTCGATGCCACCGACAGCACCGATTACGGCACTTGGGGCTCCAAATACATCAGCTTGGGTTTTGAAGCGCAAATTCCGATGGACAAACACGGCCATGTGCAAGCGCTTACAGGTATCGGCGTGATGTGGAACAAACTGCGTCCCAACGGCAACTATTACCATGTGGTGCTCAACGATAAGGTCTATCGCTCACAATACCCGAACACGCTGACCGAAAATAAATTGCGTTCATCGTGGCTTTACGGCAACTTGGGCCTGCGTTTCAATCCGGGCAAAAAATTGAGTTTCGGTGCCGAAGCTTATGCCAAATTGCATTTGACCGACAAGCAAAAATTGGCCTACTCAAACAGTTATGCCCGCTACCAAACGGCCGAAAAGCGTGATTTCAAGGCCACACAGGTTAATTACGGTTTCACTGTTTTTGCCGGCACCCGGGGATTCCAAATTTCCTTCGGCATGGACTTGCAACCCTATTTCCAAAACCAAAATTTCCGGTTGTATCAAATAGGCATTATCCTGCGCTAACCGCGTCCGGTTGTTTCTCATCCGTTACCGAACCGTCCTTGCCCGTTTGCGGGGGCGGTTTTTTTATTTTTTGGGCGCCTCCCGCACATCGCTTGCGCGATGTCGGGACCGGGCTGTCCGCTTATATTCGCCTTGGCGGATGCCGTGGTTTTGCGCGGGCGCGCGTGCCGCGCGCCCGCGCCCGCCCGTGCGTGGGGCTTCCTCCGGTCGCCTCCGCCGGACGGAAAAACCATCGGCACCGCCGGCGGCTCATACCGCTCCCATCCCGGGCGCGGGTGAAAAGGTCGCTGAGTGATTTTTGCGTAGCAAAAATTGTATCGAAGCGACCATGTTGACCGGCCGGGGCTTCGATACACCGCTCACTACGTTCGCAGCACTCAGCCGCCGGCCTTTTCCTGCACGACAAGTCGCGTTTGAATGACAAATACCGAACAATTTAACACGGTGGTATTAATGAAAAAATCCAAGATTCGCGAAGCGAATAAAAAATCTTTTTCACCAAAATAGGCGGGCAAAATTTGGAAATCCAGGGCGCAGCCCGCCAAATTTTGACCGCGGTTTTCGGGGCGTCATAAATTTAACCCGAGACGCCCCGAAAAATTTATTGAAAAAGCGTCATTTTCTTTGGTTCTTTCTTTTGGACGAGCAAAAGAAAGAACAAGGAAAATTTTAAAACAACCGCTCCCATCCCTGGCGCATTTTATTCCTTTCACCATCCCTGCACCAAAATCCATATCTTTGTGCAAATGGCTTTCAGGCATCCGCACATATTATACGCCCTCGGA
>WGAP01000145.1 GCA_015494775.1 Flavobacteriales bacterium
ATCAACAGCGTTTACGAAAAGGATATGGCTTTCCGGTTGATATTGGTCAACAACGAAGACCAGGTGATTTACCTGGACGCTTCGACCGACCCGTTTGATAACGGGGCATCGAATATGTCCACACTGCTCAGTCAAAACCAAACGGCGGTTAATTCCCGAATCGGTTCGAGCAATTATGATGTGAGCCAGGTTTGGTGTCAAGGCAATTTACAGGGCTTGGCGCAATTGGGCGTAGTTTGTTCGGGTATGAAAGGCCGTGGGGCCATACGCGGACCGCAACCCGAAACCGACCGTTATATCATTAGCGTGGCTTGCCACGAAATGGGCCACCAATTCGGTGCCAACCACACGTTTAGCAATTCCAACTGCGGCGGAAGCCGCCACGATGCCACGGCGGTGGAAACCGGAAGCGGAACCACCATTATGTCCTATGCGGGTATATGCCCGCCCGACGTGCAAAACTGGACCGACGACCGCTTCAATTATGTGGCCATCAAGGAATTTCGCGACAATATCAACAACGGCGGCACGGGTTCGTGCAGCGTGAACGAAGCCGTGGGCCATAGCGCTCCTACAATCAATGCGGGGCCCGATAAATATATTCCCAAAGAGACGCCTTTTATGCTGTCGGCTTCGGTGTCGGATGCCGACGGCGATCCGGTAACCTTGGTTTGGGACGAAGAAGATCCGCCCCAATCGTCGCACAGCATTTCTACGACGCCGCAATCCACCTGGACCGACGGGCCCATGTTTCGCCCTTATCCCGAACGGGACACCACGGTACGGTTTTTCCCGAAAATCGAAACCCTTTTGGCCGGACAAACATCGTCCACATGGGAAGTGTTGCCAAGCGTAACGCGTCTTTTGACCTTTAATGTTACGGCACGCGACAATCATCCGGGCAAAGGCCAAACGGCCAATGACGTGATTTACCTGGGTGTGCGCGACGATGCAGGGCCTTTCCGCATCACATCACAGCAAACCACCGAAGCATGGCAACCCGGCCAGCAGGTAACGGTAACGTGGGATGTGGCCGGAACCGACCAGGGGCAGGTCAATTGCCAAACGGTGGATATTATTGCCTCCTACGATGCAGGTCAGCATTTTACCGACACTTTGGCCGCCGGTGTGCCCAATAACGGTTCTACAACCTTTACCGTTCCCAATGTCAATTCGGCCAACGCACGTATTATGGTCAAAGCCAGGGATAATTATTTCCTTTCGATTAATCCTGCGAGAATAACGATTGGAAATTATTCCGAACAATGCGGAAATCAATATTCCCACGCACCGGGCATTACGATTCCCGACAATGACACCCATGGCATAACGGACACCATTCATGTCAATGACAATCAATACATTTCCGATGTGAATGTGCGGGTAAATATCACACATAGCTATGTGCGCGATTTGCAAATCAAACTCATTGCTCCCGACGGCACGCAAGTGATGCTGTGGAATCACAATTGCGGCGGACAGGACGATTTGGTATTCACATTCGACGACCAGGGCAATGCCATCAATTGCAGCCAACTCACGGGCAATATTCAACCGGTGGAAAATTTGAGCGTCCTGAACGATAAATACTCGGCAGGAGATTGGATTTTGTCCGTCAATGACAATGCCGCACCCGACCAGGGAACATTGAACGATTGGGCCGTGGAATTTTGCTATTTGGTGGATGTAAAAAATTACGGGCTGACGCATGTTAAAATTTATCCCAACCCTTCGTCGGGAACCTTTTTTGTTCGTTTCCCGCTCAAAAACCGACAACCCGTGGCCATTCAAATCACCGATATGAGCGGACGAACGGTGTATGCGAAAAGTTTTGCGCCGGAAACCGGTTCGGTTTTCGAACAAAAAATCAATACAGGACGATTGCGCCGAGGAAATTATATCCTTCGCATTCGACAAAATCAATATTATTGGAATCAGATGATACAAATAAAATAATTTCGATATGAAAAAACTATTATTACTTTTAGGGCTTTTGTTGGCCTTCGAGGGGCATGCCCAGAAATTTTTCCGGTTTGTTCCGGCAGCCGACGGGCAAATCGCCTACCCCGAAGACCGTATGCCTTCGGATTATCGCTTGATGAAGGTGGATAAAAGGGGATTGATAAATATTTTATCCGCCGCGCCCGACCAATTTTCGGGACGCCGTTCGGATGTGCTTTTGACCATCCCGTTGCCCGACAACGATAAGGTAACTTTTCGGATGTATCGCACCCATCCCATGAGTGCCCGGCGCGAAGCCGAATTCCCCGTTTTATTGTCCTACCGTGGTGTGGAAGTCAAGGGTGCGCGTCGTGTAAGGTTGGAAATAAATCCTTTGGGTGTTTTCCTGAAAACCTATGGAGGACGCAAAGGCGGTGCCGTATTGCAACCCTATGATAATGCGGGAACCTACATTTATTATTTCATGGCCGACCAACCGGGCTTGGACTTGCATTGTGATGTAACCGAAATTATCGAATACGATTTTTCCAACGAATCCGCCCGCCCCGCCTATTCCGACCAGGTTTTGCGTACTTTCCGCTTGGCCTTTGCCGCCGACGGAGAATTTTCGCAGTTTCATGTGCAACAAGCCATCAACAACGGTACCCTTCCTTCCAATGCCAACGATGCACAAAAAAAACAAGCCGTTTTGGCGGCCATCAACGTTATTATCGACCGCGTAAACGAAGTTTACGAAACCGATTTTGCCATTCATCTCCAATTGATTTCGGGCACCAATATTATTTATTTGGATCCCAATAGCGATCCTTACAGCAATAACAACGGTGCCCAACTGCTCACCCAGAATCAAAACAATTTGGATAATGTTATCGGTGCATCCAACTACGACATCGGTCATGTGGGCACTACGGGCGGCGGCGGTTTGGCAAGTTTGGGTGTAGTGTGTCGAAATGGAATGAAAGCCCGTGGCGAAACAGGTTTGCCCGCACCCGTAGGCGATGAGTATGCCATTGATTTTGTGGCGCACGAAATGGGCCATGAATTCGGAGCCAATCATACCTTTGCCAATTATTGCCAAGGCAACCGTAACGATGCCACGGCGGTGGAACCCGGTAGCGGAAATACCATTATGGCCTATGCAGGTGTGTGCGCGCCCAATGTGCAGGATCATAGCGACCCGCAGTTCCATTATACTTCTATGGATGAAATTACTTCCTACCTGAGCTCGCACGACTGCTCCAACCATACCGTTATATCCAACCACCCGCCCACCGCTAGCATGGGGGCCGATAAATACATTCCGAAAGACACGCCTTTCCTGTTGGAAATCAATGCCACCGATGCCGATGGTGACGCCCTGACATACACCTGGGACGAAGTGGACGTTTATCAGGATTCGGGTCAGACCGATGCCGCTCCGCAACCCACCA
>WGAP01000146.1 GCA_015494775.1 Flavobacteriales bacterium
AGCGAGGGGAGACAGTGTATCGAAGCCCGGCCGGTCGCTTCGATACAATTTTGCTTCGCAAAATCACTCAGCGACCTACAAAACAGGTGCCTGAGTGCCGGTTGCTTCGATAAAAACCAACTCAAAACTAAGAACTCAAAATTCAAAACTAAATCCGCGCCAGGGATGGGAGCGGTATGAGCCGACGGAGGTGCCGATGGTTTTCCGCCCGGCGGAGGCGATCAACGGAAGCCCCACGCACGGGCGGGCGCGGGCGCGCGGCACGCGCGCCCGCGCAAAACCACGGCATCCGCCAAGGCGAATATGAGCGGACAGCCCGACGGCGCCGGAGTTCGGGCCGCCAAACGCGAGGCCGCTCCGCCGGCCGATGCGATGGCGTTGGCGCCGCCGGCGGGCGATAAGCCCGCAGCGGATGCCGGAGCTTCCGCTCGGCGCCGTAGGCGCCGCGGCGGCGCCCCCGAACCCGAGCGCCGGGGCGCCCTAAAAATAAAAGTTTATTCCAAGGGAATTTTTTTCATCCGCGTTACAAAAAACGGCACCGACTCACCGAAACGCTCCGTCAGCGATTGTTGATGCGCAGGCCAATAGCTTTGCAAAAATTCCCGCAACGCGGTTTCGCTGTCCAACTGAAATTGCAAGGCATAACCGGGCGCCGGATCCAAACGGATTTCCATCAGTCCCGGCCGGCGGAGCAATCCCCCGGCCATTAGCGCGGGAATCAACTGCTCGCGCAGGTAGGTCAACAATTCATCGCGGGCCGCGGCGTCGGGATGGAAGGTGATATTGAAAATCCACATAGTCAGTCGTTTAGGATTAAGCCCAAGGCGTGCATCCGTTCGGCCACGGAACGGTCGTTTTTGAGCCGCGGAATTTTGTTTTGACCGCCCAATTTGCCCGCATCGGCCATAAAACGGTTAAAACCGCCCGGCTTGACCCGGCGCAACACGGCCGGACGAAGGATTTTGCCTTGGATAAGGTCGCGGTAATAGATGTTTTGCTCCTGCATTTGCTCGTCGATAAAGCGGATAAAAGCCCCGGCATCGGCCGGCGGTTCCACAAATTCCACCAACCATTCGTGATAGGGCAAGCCCCGGGGCGGATTTACGCAAGGCGCTACGCTAAACTCGGCAATACGCACACCGAAACGCTCCACCGCCCTACGCATGGCTTCCTCCACTTCCTTGGCTATCACATGCTCGCCAAAGGCCGAAATAAAATGTTTGACACGTCCCGTTACGCGAAGGCGATAGGGTTTGACGGACGTAAACCGCACCGTGTCGCCAATCACGTAGGCCCAAAGTCCGGCATTGGTGGTCAGGACGATGGCGTAATCGCGGCCCGGTTCCACCCGGTCCAAAGTGAGCCGTTCGGGTCGGTCGTCATTGATTTGTTCCAAGGGGACAAATTCATAAAAAATGCCGTGGTCGGTAAGGAGCAAAAGATCGTCGCGCCGGTAATCATCCCTGAATGCCATAAAACCCTCCGAAGCGGGATAGGTTTCGAGCAAATCCACCGGACGGCCGACCAACTCGTCGAAACGTTGGCGGTAGGGTTCAAAGGCCGTACCGCCGGATACGAAAAGCGAAAAGCGCGGAAAATTCTCGCCGACGGTCTTGCCGGTGCGTGCCACGATTTTTTCGAAGTAATTGATAATCCACGAAGGGATGCCGCTAAACACGGTCATGGGTTGGCCCAGGGTTTCGTCGATGATGCGGTCCACTTTGGTTTCCCAATCCTCGATGATGTTGGTTTCCCACGAAGGCAATCGGTTTTTCTGCAAATAACGGGGTACGTAATGGGCCGCGATACCCGAAAGCCGGCCTGTGGGAATGCCGCCTTTGTTGTCCAGCGCAGGACTGCCTTGCAGGAAAATCATTTTCCCGTCCAGCCAATCCGTCCGACCCGACACGGCCGTGTAGAGCAATAGCATATCGCGTGCGGCGCGGACATGGTAGGGCATGGATTGGCGCGAAATGGGAATGTATTTGGTTCCCGAAGTGGTCCCGGATGTTTTGGCAAAATAAAGCGGCCGTCCGGGCCAAAGCACATCCTTTTCGCCGGCAATGATGCGTTCGATGTAAGGCCTGATGTCCTCGTAAGTTTGCAAAGGCACGCGACGGACAAAATCCCGGTGGGTTTTGATGGCGTCAAACCGGAAATCGCGGCCGAAAGCCGTCCGGCTACCCGCCTGCATCAAACGGCGGAACCATTGCTGCTGGTCGGCAAGGGCTCCGCTACGTATTTTACGGTAGCGGGCGGCCGTTTGCCGGGCCCAAATACGGGCAGCCAATGCCTTTAATCCTGCCACGTTTCAGTCCATTTTGTAACCCGCAAAAGTTACGGGAATTTTTCCGTTCATCAACTGGAATCTGCGGAAAGGACGCCGGTTGAAATAAGGGTCGAAACTTTGTTCGGAAATAATCCACACCTCGGCCCGTTGGTAATTTTCTTCCAAATGCCGGACGATGCGGCGGTAGAATTCATCCCGGCGTGCCACCGGCAGCCGGCGGTCATAGGGCGGATTAAACACCATGGTTACGGGGCCGGGAATTTTGCGGGTTCGGAAAAAATCCTTGGCTTCGCAATGCACGAATTGCTCCACACCGGCGGATTGCAGGTTTTTCATTGCCTTTTCCACCATGTAGGGCTCCTTGTCGTAGCCCATAATGCGAATGATTTCCAAGGGTTCGCGCACATGTTTCAGGACGGCATTGCGAATGTGCGCATACAAATCCGCATCGAAATCCTTCCATTGCATAAAGCCGAATTTTTCGCGGAAAATGCCCGGCGGAATATTAGCGGCCATCAACGCACCTTCGATGGGAATGGTGCCCGAACCGCACATGGGGTCGAGCAAATGGGTTTGGCCTTTCCAACCGGCCAATCGCAACAGGCCGGCGGCCAGCACTTCGTTGATGGGTGCCGGACCCGTGGCGGTGCGGTAACCGCGCTTGAACAGGGGTTCGCCCGAAGCATCCAGCGAAACCGATATTTGGTCGCGGAAAAGATGAAGGTCGATGCGAACATCGGGGTTTTCCTTGCTCACAGAAGGCCGATAACCCGTAATTTCACGGAAGCGGTCGGCCAAGGCGTCTTTGGCTTTTTGACTGACAAAATGCGTATGCGGCAATGTGTCCAACCTACCCGAAATATGGAAATAAACCGTGCGACCGGCATCGAAATATGCTTCCCAAGGAATGGCTTTGATTTTGTCATACAGGGCGGCCACGGATTTGATATTACGCAAATGCGCCAAAGGTTTCAGGATGCGCAAAGCCGTTGCCAATCGAAGATTGGCCTTGTACATAAATCCCCGGTCGCCATAGAATTCCACCGCCCTGACCAAAGGGCGCGGACGCTGTCCGCCCAGTTCCTGCACTTCGCGGGCCAATACCTTTTCGAGCCCTTTGAAGGTGGTGGCAATCATTTTAAAATTCTCCGCGTTCATTCGATGCGTATTTTCTTGCCCAAAAACTTCGGCTTATTTCCCGACAATATATCGATTTTGACGCGAATTCGCGCCAACAATTCCCGCAAAAACATCTTAAAGTCGGATGAACGGCTCGCGCCTTCCACCGCCAACCCGTAGGGATGCATGCCGTAGCGGCGTCCGATATACACGGCACGCCGCACATGAAAATTTTGCGAAATAACAATCAAGGTGTCCAAACCGAATATTTCCTTGGCCCGCAACATGGAATCGAAGGTGCGAAAACCGGCATAATCCAAAAAAATCCGCTCTTTGGGAATGCCCGCGCGTATCAAATCCTTGCGCATAACGGCCGGTTCGTTATAATGCTTGGTGGAATTGTCGCCGCTGAGCAACAAATATTGCACCTTCCCGCTGCGAAACAAGCGCTCGGCGGCTTCCAAACGATGCTTGTAATACAGATTGAGCCGCCCGTTGCGAACATATTTGGCCGTGCCCAACACCAAGCCCACGCGCGCAGGCGGAATACGGCCGGGCCGGCGATAAATCCATTCCGACACGGCATATTCGATTTGGTAATAATTCGCCAAAACAAAGCCCGCCAAAAACAGGGTTACGAAAAAAAGATATTTGAACCGCCGCTTCAAAACCGGAAATTAAATGCCCATAATCTCGGCATTCACATGAAATACGGCCGTAATATTCACCGTATAGTCCTGCGTAAGAATCTCGTCGGTGGTGGTGCGCACCTTCAATTTGTAGGTATCTTGAACAAGATAATCCTTCAAATCGTCATCGGTGGTTTCCAAGTCCAAAGTTCCGCCCACCGAATCGGGAATATTTTCCTTCCAAGCGATTTTTTTCTCGGGTAAACCGTCGGCGCTGATATAAACTTCTACCTTGTTCAAAAACGAAAAGGTTCCGTTGGCCGGGTCGGTAATTTCCAAGCGAAGCGATTTGAGTTTTATTTCCTGGATTAAATCCTTGTGGGTATTGTTGTTTTCAAATTCTTCGGAAGTGTTGGTGGTAATGGGCGGCGTGGGAATATTGTAGGGCGATGCTACGGGAATACCGGCCGGAATGGTAATTTCGCTGTGATAGGTCAAATCGAATTGGGTGAGTTTATCCAATTTTTTACACTTCAAGGCCGTAAGGGTCAGGAAGCCGAGTACAAATATGTAAGTCAAATATTTTTTCTTCATGCTAATAAAATTTTGCTATCTTTCACTGAGCAAATATCATTCCAATTGGCATTGCAAAGTTATAACAATGAAATCGACCAAACAAACCGGCCCGCCCAACGAAGATTTTCTCCATTATGTATGGCAATACGGATTGTTCGATAAGCAAAATCTCCGCACCCGCGAAGGACAATCCCTGGAAATCCTCACGCCCGGATTTTATAACCGCGACCAAGGGCCCGATTTTACCGACGCCCGACTGCGCATCGACGGACGGCTCTGGGCCGGCAATGTGGAAATTCACCGCAAATCATCGGACTGGTTCGCCCATCATCACGAACAAGACCCACACTACGACAGCGTCATCCTGCATGTGGTTTACGAATACGATATGCCCGTTTACAACACCCACGACGTATATATTCCGGTGTTGGAACTCAAAGGACGCATTCCCGAACGGCTTTTGACCAATTGGGCCTTTCTGCGCAATAACCGTCATCCGTTGGCCTGTGCCGGCCGATTGCAAGACATCCACAAGGCGGTGCGAACCCAATGGTTGGAACGGCTCTATGTGGAACGGCTCGAACGGCGTATGCTCACCTTCCGGAAATGGCTGCGCCAAAGCAAGCAGGATTGGGAAGCCGTGCTCTATGCCACGCTGCTACGTTATTTCGGCATGCCCGGCAATTCGGAGGCATTCGAACAATTGGCCACGGCTCTGCCTTATGATATTTTCAAAAAATACACCGCCAACTTGCTCCAATCGGAAGCGCTGTTATTGGGCACAGCCGGCCTGCTGGACGAAACACCTGCCGATGAATACACAAAACAATTGCAGACCGAATTCGATTTCCTTCGCCAAAAACACCGCTTGCGCCCTTTGGCCGTCAAGCCGCGGTTCGGGCGGATGCGGCCGGCCAATTTTCCCACGATACGGCTGGCCCAATTTGCCATGCTCTATCACCGGCATCCGCAATTGTTTACCCGGCTCATCCACCGCATCGACCCGGACGGGTGGACCGATACCTTGCGGGTGGGAACATCGGATTATTGGAAAACCCATTACCGGCCCGGGAAAACTTCCAAGCCGCGAAGCAAAATCACCGGCCGACCGTTTGTGGAAAAACTGATTGTCAATGCCATCATTCCCGTGCAATTTGCCTGGCAAACCGCCTACGGCACACCCGACACGCAGCCGCTTTTGGAATTGGCCCGCAAGTTGCCGCCCGAAAACAACCGTATCACCCGTCTTTTCGCAGCGCAAGACATACCCAACGGAAACGCCTTGGAATCACAGGCATTGATTCAACTCAAAACCCGCTATTGCGATGCCCGCCGGTGCACACATTGCGCCTTTGGCAACCACATCCTGCGTTCCGATGAAAATACGTAATATTGTGAGCTAATCATTCCGGTATGCGCACCATCGACCGCCTGCGACTGACCATGGAAAAATACGGACTCGACGTGTCGTATCGTTTGGCCAACCGGCTGGGCATTCCCGCCCGCAATGTGCGTATGTTTTTTATTTACCTTTCGTTTCCCACGCTGGGGTTGTCGTTTTTCCTCTACATCCTCCTGGCCTTCGCCCTGCGGGTCAAGGATACCTTTTACCGCAAACGTCCCGATATTTTTGATTTGTAGGGAGTGAGTTATTTTTTACCACAGAGTTTCACGGAGTTTTACACAGAGTTTCACAGAGTTTTTTTTAATTTCAATTTATTACTCTGTGCGACTCTGTGAAATTTCCTCTGTGCTACTCTGTGGTTTATATTTCTTACCACAGAGTTACACGGAGTTCGGCACAGAGTTCCACAGAGTTTTTTGCACTAAGCTATTCCCAAAATTTTTTTCTTACCTCCAATTCTTTACTCTGTGTTACTCTGTGAAATTTCCTCTGTGTACTCTGTGGTTTATTTTTTTTTCCACAGAGTTACACGGAGTTCGGCACAGAGTTCCACAGAGTTTTTTGCACTAAGCTATTCCCAAAATTTTTTTCTTACCTCCAATTCTTTACTCTGTGCGACTCTGTGAAATTTTACTCTGTGCGACTCTGTGGTTAATATTTTTACCACAGAGTTTCACAGAGTTTTTTAATCATTTCCCGCGTAGAAAATCTTTTAATATACGCGTGAGTTCCGCTTCGGTGGCATCCAGATCGCGGTTGATAACCATAATATCGAACAGCGGTGCGTATTGCATTTCTTCGCGGGCTTTGGCCATTCGTAATTGTATTTTGTCTTCGGTTTCGGTGTTACGGGCGCGCAAGCGTTTTTCCAATTCTTCAAGGGACGGTGCTTGAACAAAAACAGCCAAAGTACGGTCGGGAAAATATTTTTTGATGTTCAGTCCGCCCTTTACGTCGATGTCGAATATCACGTTCTTTCCTTCGGAAAGCAGACGTTCCACTTCGCTGCGCAGTGTCCCGTAGAAATGTTCGGGATAGACCTCTTCCCATTCCACAAAGGCGCCCTCATCGATTTTTTGTTTAAAATCGGCCGGCGAAAGGAAATAATAATGCTTGCCGTGTTCCTCGTAATCGCGTTTGGGACGCGATGTGGCCGAGACCGAAAAGGCCAAATTCAAGGCCGGATTCTCCATCAACCGGTGTACCAAGGTAGTTTTTCCGCTTCCCGACGGTGCCGAAAACACGATGAGTTTGCCTTGCGCAGGTTGGGCCGGATGCATAAACGAAAATTTTATCGGGCAGTTCAAAAGTAAGACTTTTCGGCCAAACCACGCCGAAAAAATGATTAAATTTGTTGCATACTAAAATCCGTGCAAAATGAATAACGTCCAAAAACCGCCTATTCCGCATAAATTATTATTCCGCATTGCGCTGAACTATGGCAGCATTATGGCCATTATCGGCGTGGTGGGCTTTGTGTTGAACAATGCCTTTGCCGACCATAGCGCCTTGGCTTCGGTTATTTCCATCTCCGCTTACGTGGCGGCGGCCTTTACGGTGTATTACGGCATCAAAAAATTCAAATCCGACTACGGTTCCGTCTCCATGCGCGACGGCCTTATGCTGTCGTTATACATCGGGGTTGTTTCCGGGCTCATAATCACCGCCTACATGTATTTGTATTACTACGTTATCAGTCCCGGCGCCATCGACCGGTTGATGGAACAGCAAAGGGCGGCCTTGGAAAAAATGGATCAATACAAAGACCAACCCGAAAAAATCGCAAAACAACTCGCCACTTTCCGCAACGGATTTCCTTATTTCATCCTGTTTGGCGCCATTGCAGGGCAAGTGTTTATCAGCATGCTGGCCGGCCTCACTTCGGCTTTTATGCTTAAAGACCAAGAACAGGCCCAATGAAAGTGTCGGTGGTCATTCCCCTGCTCAACGAAGCCGAATCCCTGCCCGAACTGCATCAACGGCTGGGCGAAGCCCTCGGCCCGCATTATGATTACGAAATCATCTTTGTGGACGACGGCAGCACCGACGGTTCCTGGGCGGTTATCGAAGATTTGGCCGCCAAGGATACGCGTGTGCACGGCATCAAGTTCCGCCGCAATTACGGTAAATCGCAGGCCTTGGATGCCGGTTTTCGCCGTGCCAAGGGCGATGTGATTATTACCATGGACGCCGATTTGCAGGACGAACCGGCTGAAATTCCCGCGCTGGTGCAAAAACTCACCGACGAAAACCTCGACCTGGTTTCGTGCTGGAAACAAAAACGCAAAGACCCCGTGCTGACCAAAAACCTGCCGTCCAAACTATTCAACTGGGCGGCACGCAAGGTTTCGGGCATCAAATTGCACGACTTCAACTGCGGCTTGAAGGCCTACCGGCGCGAAGTAATTGACAACATCCGCGTCTATGGCGAAATGCACCGCTACATTCCTTTCCTGGCCAAGCAGGCGGGCTTTGCCCGCATCGGCGAGAAACCCGTGGTGCACCATGCGCGCAAATACGGCCGCACCAAGTTCGGTTCCGACCGTTTTATCAAAGGCGTTTTGGACCTGATAACGCTGTGGTTTCACATGCGTTTTGCCAAGCGGCCCATGTATTTGTTCGGCGGCTTGGGGCTGTTGATGTTTTTCGTGGGCTTTGTGGCCGTGGCGGTGATTTTGGGCATCAAGGCCTACAAACTGTGGAACGGGCTTACCACGCATTTGGTAACCGACCGTCCGTGGTTTTATATTTCGGTGGCGTCCATGCTGTTGGGCAGCCAATTTTTCCTGGCGGGTTTTATCGGCGAATTGATCTTGCAGCAAGGCAGCCGTTCGGGACTTTACAGCGTAGAGAAAGAGATTTGATTTTTTGTTTGGGCGCCCCGGCGCCCCGCCCTCATTCATGCGGGCCGCGTTGCTTCGCTTTACTTGCCCCGCGGCGCATTCATGAGGCGGGACTCGCTTCGCTCGCTCGCGTTCGTGGCGGCTACGCCGCATCGGCAGGCGTTTCGGCCGACGGAACATCCTCACGCCTGCCGGCACTCACGCGGCGCCGTCGGGCTGTCCGCTTATATTCGCCTTGGCGGATGCCGTGGTTTTGCGCGGGCGCGCATGTTCGCGCGCCCGCGCCCGCCCGTGCGTGGGGCTTCCTCCGGTCGCCTCCGCCGGTCGGAAAACCATCGGCACCGCCGGCGGCTCATACCGCTCCCATCCCTGGCGCGGATTTAGTTATGAGTTTTGAATTTTAAGTTTTGAGTTGGTTTTTATCGAAGCGACCGTGTTGACCGGCCGGGGCTTCGATACACCACGGCTTCACCGCGGCACTCAGCCGCAGGCCTTTTCCCCGCGATAAATCGCGGATTTAAGGGGGCGCCGGCCCGCGCGTCAGCGCGGAGCCGGCGGCGCAAACCCGGCGGGATTTTCCAGCCAAGGCATGGAATAATCAATAAATTTCGCGTCAAAACACTTATCACCAAACATTTGCGCCGCCGGCGCGGAGCTTCGCTCCGCGCCGGCGCCCCCACCCCACCCGCGCCAGCGGGCGTAGCGGTATCCTTGCGCGGCAGCCGGCGAATGTTTTTGTGCCGGCGGCGGGGGCTCGCAGCGCAAGAGACCACGGCGCCGGCCTTACAAAAACCGCCGGATGCAAGCAAGATATGAGCGGAGCACGCGGTGGCCGCCACGTGAGGGCCACCAAACGCGAGAACGCTCCGTCGGACGAAGCGCTTGGTGTTGTCCCCGCCGCGGCGCCTAAGGCGCCGGGCGGATGGCCGGACGTAAACCTTTGAAAGTCAGTTCAGTTCCCCGCCCCGCGGCTCCGCCGCGGGGCGGGGAACACATCCTAAGCCCCATCGTCCGGCCATCCGCCGCGGGCATTCGCCCGCCGGCGGGGCCCCGAACGTGGGCGGCCAGGCGCCCTAAAAATAAAAATACCC
This sequence comes from Flavobacteriales bacterium, assembly GCA_015494775.1. Lineage (GTDB taxonomy): Bacteria > Bacteroidota > Bacteroidia > Flavobacteriales > Flavobacteriaceae > JAADED01. Next base: position 9,954 of record WGAP01000146.1, read on the forward strand.
GCTTCGGGCATTATTTCGTAATTTCGCACATATTTTTCCGCCTATGCAATTCCGTCTGCAAGCCACCGACCCGGGCAGCGCCGCACGGGCCGGCATCATCGAAACAGGGCACGGCGTCATCGAAACGCCCATTTTTATGCCCGTGGGCACCTTGGGTACCGTCAAGGCCGTGCATCAACGAGAACTGCGGGACGACATAGGCGCGCAAATCATCCTGGGCAACACCTACCACCTTTACCTGCGCCCGGGCACCGACCTGCTGGAACAAACCGGCGGCCTACACGGCTTTATCGGCTGGGAACGGTCCATCCTTACCGACAGCGGCGGCTTTCAGGTCTATTCCCTGGCCGACAACCGCAAAATCACCGAAGAAGGCGTCCGCTTCAAATCCCATATCGACGGCTCCTACCACTTTTTTTCGCCCGAAGGCGTAATGGACATCCAACGCCGCATCGGCGCCGACATTGCCATGGCCTTCGACGAATGCACCGATTGGCCCGTGGATTACCGCTACGCCCGCGAAGCCATGGAACGCACCCACCGCTGGCTCGACCGCTGCATCACACGCTGGAACGAAACCGAGCCGCTATACGGCCACACGCAGAGTTTGTTTCCCATCGTACAAGGCAGTACCTTCGCCGACCTGCGCAAGCAATCGGCCGAATACATAGCCTCGCGCAACGCCGACGGAAACGCCATCGGCGGACTGTCGGTGGGCGAACCGGCCGAAGAAATGTATGCCATGACCGAACTGGTGTGCAACATCCTGCCCAAAGACAAACCGCGCTACCTGATGGGCGTGGGCACGCCGGCCAACATTCTGGAAAGCATTGCCCTGGGCGTGGACATGTTCGACTGCGTCATGCCCACACGCAACGCGCGCAACGGCATGCTCTTTACCACCGAAGGCATCATCAACATCAAAAACGCCAAGTGGAAAACCGACTTCTCGCCCTTGGACCCCGAAGGAATCACCTTTGCCGACAGGGAATATTCCAAGGCCTACCTGCGCCATTTGTTTCAAACCAACGAAATCCTGGGCAAACAAATCGCTTCGATTCATAACCTGGGTTTTTACCTGTGGCTCGTAAGGCAAGCCCGCCGGCATATCATTGAAGGAGATTTCGTAACTTGGAAAAATCAAATGATGCCCAAAATCACCCGACGATTGTAGGATGAAAATCATCGACAAATACATTATCCGTCAGTATTTCGGCACCTTTTTGGGCATGCTGCTGCTGTTTGTGCCCATCAGCATCCTCATCGACCTGGGCGAACGGATTGAAAAATTCCGCGAAAACCATATTCCGCTGGGGGAAATATTGGAATATTACAAGGCCTTCCTGCTTACGTTCTTCAATGTTTTGTTCCCCATATTCCTCTTCCTGTCGATCATTTGGTTTACTTCGCGCATGGCCCAACGCACCGAAATCGTGGCCGTACTCAACGGCGGAATGTCTTTCGAACGTTTTGTAATGCCCTACTTTCTGGGCGCCTTGGTCATATCGGGAACGGTTATTTTGCTCAACCGCAACATCATTCCCAATGCCCGGATGACCTACAATGATTTTTGGAGTAAATATTTCAACAAGTGGGGAAACTACCGCGAAAAAAACGACGTTTACCGGCAAGTGGACAGCACGCATTACGTGTATATTTCCAGCATCAACCATAAGGTCAAAACGGCCTATGATTTCGTTTGGGAAGATATTCGCGACCACCAATTGCGCTACCGGCTCTATGCCACGCGTATCAAACTGCTCAACGACAGCACGCACAGCTACCGTTTGTATAATGTTACCAAACGGAAAATCCTGTCGCCCGACAGCCAGGAAGTGCAACAAAAGGCCGTGATGGACACCGTTTTTCCGTTTACCTTCAACGACCTGACGCCGGTCAACTATATTGCCGAAGGCCTGCCCACACGTGAGCTCAATGATTTTATACGCAAAGAACAATTGCGCGGTTCGAAAAACATCGACCGGTATTTGCTGGAAAAATACAAGCGGGTAAGCTTGCCCGTGGCGGCCTTTATCCTGACCTTTATTGCCGTGGCCGTGGCTTCGCGCAAGCGCCGCGGTGGAATGGGGATTAATTTGGCCATTGGCATTGCATTGGCGTTCGTTTATATCTTTTTCGACAAAATTTTCGGCATCCTGACGGTTAATGCGGGTTTCAATCCCTTCCTGGCGGCGTGGATACCCAATTTCCTGTTTATCCTGCTTGCGTTATATTTGCTGCGTTATGCCCAACGCTAAACCTACGCCGGCCGGTAAATACCTGCATTTGCATTTCCTCGTTTTTATTTGGGGATTTACGGCCGTTTTGGGCAAACTCATCCGGCTGGACGCCTTGATGCTTACGTGGTATCGTGTAGGGCTGGCCGTCGTTCCGCTGGGCGTGCTTTACCTGCTACGCCCGTCGCGTGCGCGCTATTCAGGCCGTGATTACCTGCGCTTTGCCTTGAACGGAGCGTTGATTGCCTTGCATTGGACGGCCTTTTTCGGGGCGATTAAATTGGGCAACGTCTCGTCCACACTGGTAGCGCTTTCGTCGGGGGCATTTTTTGCCGCCTTGCTCGAACCTTTGATTTACGGACGGCGTATCCAAAAACACGAAGTGTTTTTCGGGCTGACCGTGATAGCGGGCATCGGGTTGATTTACGGCATCAGTCATATCAGGTTTTGGGCCTTGGCGGCGGCCTTGACGGCGGCTTTTTTGAGTGCGCTTTTTTCGGTGTGGAACGGATTGCTTATCCAGCGTTATCCGGCGAGGGATTTGTCCTTTTTCGAACTGAGTTCGGGCTTTGTCTTGCTGAGCATCATCGTGCTTGCCACGGGGCATATTCCCCACCCTGCCGCCGTGCGCCCGCAGGACTGGCTTTGGTTGGCCGTATTGGCTTGGGTGTGCACATCCTACACCTTTACGGTCTCCTTGGATTTGCTACGCCATATCAATCCGTTCAGCTTGATGTTGGCTATCAATATGGAACCGGTTTACGGAATCATTTTGGCCTTGCTCGTGTTTGGCGAAAGCGAACGTATGCGGCCCTCGTTTTATTTGGGCGCGGCGGTAATTATGGCCATTATCGTTTGGAATACTTATTTGAAAATGCAAGGAAAAACCAAAAGCGCCTCGTAATCGAAGCGCTTTGGATTCTAACCCCATATACCGTATCC
>WGAP01000147.1 GCA_015494775.1 Flavobacteriales bacterium
CGCGCCACGATTTCCCAGGCGCCCCAGCCCTCGTCCGAAACGGGATATTCGGGCACGATACGGGCAAACCCGCCGTGCTTCATCCGGTATTTTTCGCCCGTAAGCAACAGCCCCGCGGTTACATACATTCCGTTTATACGGTAACTGTCCGTGGCGGTGGGCACTATTTGGGTTTTGTATTCGCTGCGCAACGAAAAACCGTGCAAAAGCAAGGCCGTTTCTCCGCCCCAAACAAGCCGGCGTTTGGCGCCGGGAAAGGCATAGGCATACTTGTCGCCCAAGTGATTTTCGGGCCTGAAATGCAAATCCGCGGGCGGACGACTGGCTCCGTTCAGGCCCAAATGCAAGCCGTAACGGTGGTCGGCAATCACCAAGGGAATATAGCCGAACATCCGGGCCGAAAAATTAAGGCCGCGTTCCAAATGCGTGTCCTTAAATCCCTCGCCGTTTTTCCCGTTGCCCGTCAAGGCCGCCTGAAAGCCCAGGTAACGCAGCAAATGATAATTCGCATAATGCAATCCGGCGCCCCAACGGAAGTTTTGTAAACTCGTCAGCATGGGCCGTTCGGCCAGGGGGATGTATTTGCTGCTTGTGGCCATGGCCAATCCGGTGGGTTCGGCAATGGAGCCGATGCCGAAAATCCCGAACCGGCTGAGATATTTGATGTAAACATCCCGGAAACCGATTTTTCCGTGCGCCACATTGACCTCGATTTTATAATGAATATGGTGGGACAAATTTCCCCCTACCGACAGATGTACTCGCCGGAATTCATTTCCCAATGTCCAACCACTGTCCGACTTCCTTTTTAGTGCTTCTATGTCATACTGAATACGTCCGTGGATTTTGGGTCGTTTTTGCGCAAAAACCGACGAATAAACAACCAAAAAAATGACAAACGTCAGGAAATATATTTTTTTCATATCAAAAATTATTTTTGATAATAAAAGTTTGCCAGATTTTATCATTATTTCTATGACAAAAATCAGGAAATGGACGAATATGAATTATATTGATGATTTGGCGCTTCGCGGGTGGTATTTTTCCAAACTTTCGCGAATTTGTTTTTGGGACGTGTGCAGGTAAATCTCGGTGGTGGTGATGTTTTCGTGCCCCAAAAGCAATTGAATGCTGTGCAAATCGGCGCCGTTTTCCAACAGATGCGTGGCAAAACTGTGCCGCAGGGTGTGCGGGCTGATATTTTTTTCGATACCGGCTTCCTTGGCGTAGTTTTTCAGGAAAATATAAATCATGTGCCGGCTCAGTTTGCCGCCCCGCCGGTTGAGAAAAACGTAATCGCGCGCCTCCTTTTTGGGCTCCACCTGCGGACGCACCCGTTCCAAATACAGGCGCAAAATCCGGGCCGTATATTTTTCCAAAGGCACGAAACGGTGTTTGCTCCCCTTGCCCAAAATGCGGATAAAACCTTCGTCGAAAAACAGGTCGCCGGTTTTCAGGTTTACCGTTTCGCTCACGCGCAGCCCGCAGGCATACATCAGTTCGATGATGGCGTGGTTGCGTTCGCCCTCGAAGGTCGAACGGTCGATGGCGGCTAATATCCGGTCGATTTCGCCGGTGGTGAGCGTTTCGGGAATTTTGCGGCGCAGTTTGGGCGCTTCCACCCAGTCCACCGGATTGGCGTCCATGCGGTTTTCCAACATCAAATAATCGAAAAAATTGCGCAAGCCCGACAACATGCGCGCCTGCGTACGCGGGCTCACGTATTCGGCCATCCGGTAAATGAATTCCTTTACCGAATGCTTGTCCAAATCCTTCAAATGCACCTTTTGCCCGTCCTCACCCGCCACAAAACGCAGATATTTGTCCAAATCCTGCATATAGGCCGCCACCGAATGCGCCGCCAATTTTTTTTCCCACTGCAAATAATTACGGTATTCGGCGATTAAAAATTCCAAGGATTTGTCCAACTCCGGCATGATTTTTGTAATAAATGTTACTCCCGTTTTTTCGTTTCAAATATTTGAAATAAATTTATTCCAAATATAAAAACAAAAAACGCATAGCTATGAAAAAGAAATGGATTTTACCGCTCGTTCTGATGCTTTTTGCCTATTCGTTGGTCAACGCACAGGATTTTCGTATCGGCTTGTCTTTGGCGCCCAGCATCAATTTCAACAAGGGATTTGTCAAGGTCAACGGTAATTTTGTCCAAGTGGATTCGCTCAAAAGCGGCGGTTTGGGCTTCAAAGGCGGCCTCTGGGCCGATTACGGCTTTGCCAAAAACTACTACCTGCATTCGGGCATTATGATCCACAACCGCAATTTCAATTCGGATTATTCCAATATGAAAATCACCACGGTGGAAGTGCCTTTGGCCCTCAAAATGCGTAGCAACGAAGTGGCCGACAATATCCGCATCCTGGGCTTTTTCGGCGCCACGCTCGACATTAACGTTACGGCCAAAAGCGGCAGCGTGGTCATCACCGACCAGGTGAACAAAATCGGTTCGTCCCTGATTTTCGGGGCCGGTGCCGAATACAACGTGGGCTTTGGTAACATCAACCTGGGACTTTCCTACCATTTGGGCATGACCGATGTGATGAACTCCTCGTTGATGCGTCAAATGCCCCGCCACCTTTCCATTGATTTTACCTTCTATTTCAACTGACGGCTTTTAGCGCAACGTATGCAAGTGCGACGTCCGGGCAAATTCCCCTTCCCAGGCGTCGCCTTTTTTTTGCAGTACTTCGGGCACGGTGCCAATGGTATAAACATGCGGGTCGTCCAGCGTGCGTAGTGTTTCCCAATCGATGGGCATAGCCACCGATGCCATGGGCGTGGCGCGGGTACCGTAGGGCATGCTGAATGTTTGGAAGGCACGGTTACGGTAAATGTCGATCAGGAATTTGCCGCGGCGTTTGTCCTTGCGCACATCCAGGGTGGAATCGGGAAAAACGCGCATAATTTCCCTTGCCACGCTTTCGGCCGCATCCATCACTTGGTCCACCGTGTAGGCAGGCACCAAAGGGCAAACAATATGCACGCCGCGCTTGCCGGACGTTTTGACCAGGGTGGTGTAGCCCAATTTGCGGATCACGGGCCGGATGCCCAGGGCAAAATCCCGTATTTCGGCAAAGCCGGCCCCTTCGGGCGGGTCGATGTCGAACACCATCAGGTCGGGGTTGGCCCAATGCGGCCTGCGGATGCCCATCACGTGGAATTCCAGGGCGTGCAATTGCACCAGCCACGCAAGTTCGGCCGCGTGTTCGAGCACCACATAACGGGTGGGTTTGAACTTGCCCATTTCGCGCACCTTCACAAAGGGCGGCACCGGTTCGGGCGCGTTTTTCTGGAAAAAGGAATAACCCGGCGTTCCATGCGGGTAGCGTACAAACACCAGGGGCCGTCCGCGGCTGTAACGCAAAATATAGGGCGCCACGGCTTGGTAATAATCGAGCAGTTTCCGCTTCGTAATCCCCGCCTGCGGAAAGAGCAACTTGTCGGGATGGGTTATACGGACTTCAAAACCGTCGATTTGCAATGTTTGCTCCCTGGCGTCCATAGGTGGGATTTTGGTTTCAAGTTACGCATAATTTTACGAAGAAAGAATGTTTTTCGGGCGCCCGGCTGCACGTGTTCGGGGCCCCGCCGGCGGGCGGATGCCCGCGCGACTTGCCTATGGCAATTCGCCGGCGCCTTCGGCGCCGCGGCGGGGCTGTGGTATATTGAAGGCGTTGGTATCCAATACGGTCGCTTCGATACCATTTTTGCTTCGCAAAAATCACTCAGCGACCACCAATACAGGTGCCTGAGTGCCGTTCGCTACGATAAAAATCAACTCAAAACTTAAAATTTAAAACTCATAACTAAATCCGCGCCAGGGATGGGAGCGGTTATGCGCGGGCGGCGCGCCGTAGGCCTGCCGTGGCGGCGGGGCGACCAGTGGGGAGCCACGCCCGCCACGCCCGCAGGGCAAGAGCGGGCCGCCCGCGCATTTGAGCGGACAGCCCGGCCGGCGCCAAGTGAACGCGCCGCAGCGTGAACAAAGTGAAACGATGCGGCATGCGTGAACTTGTGCGGCGGGGCGCCCTAAACAAAAAAATATGTAACTTTGCACCGGGCAAGTCCCGCACTACCAGCTCCCTCCCAATCCCCCAGGGCAGGAATGCAGCAAGGGTACGGAGGTTGTAGCGGTGAGATGCGGATCGCTTGCCTTTTTTTATGCGCCGAAAAAACGCCGGGCCGTATCCGCAATTCGCTCGATTCGGGCAGCAGTCAGGCAAGGGGATGAGGGGAACAAAACGCCGCGGTTGAAGAATTTCTCGGCCTCGTTGCCGCCCACATATTCGTATTTGCCGAACAGTTCCATCCGGTGGAGCGGAAACCAGAAATGGCGCACTTCGATGCCGTTCGCTTGCATAAAACCGACAAAATCCTTGCTGTGCATTCCTTCGGGAAGCAGGAAGGCGTTGAGCCAATAATTGGAACGGCTGCCGGGGCGTTCGTCAATGGGCATCAGGGGCAAATCCCGCAAAAGCCGGCGATAGGTTTCGTGCAGGTTGCGTTTGCGGGCAATGATGCGGTCGAACTCCTGCATTTGGGCGTGAATAAGCCGGGCGGCCACCGGATGCATTTGGTAGTTGTAGCCGGTTTCCTTGTGGTAGAAGTAGGGTTTGTCTTCGCGCGCGTGGGTGGCCAGTTTGCGGGCCCGGACCGCTTGCGTTTCCTTTTGTACCAATAAGGCGCCGCCGCCCAGTCCGCTAAATATTTTGTTGATGTTGAACGACCATATCCCGGCCTGTCCGAAACTGCCGGTGAGTTGTTCGCCGACGCTCGTTCCCACCGATTCGGCCGCATCTTCGATGAGCACCATATCATAGGTTTCGGCCAGGCGGACAAAATCCTCGATGCGGGCCGCCATTCCGTAAAGATGCGCCACAATCATGGCCTTGGGCTTTTGACCGCGGGATGTAAGCCGTTGGATGGCTTCCTCGGCATAGCGGGGCGACATGTTGAGCGTTTCGGGTTCGCTGTCCACCAGCACCGGAACGGCGCGCTCGTACAGCAAAGGGGCCACGGTGGCCACGTAGGTATGCACGGGCACCAAAACCCGGTCGCCCACGGCGATGCCCAGGATACGCAGGGCCAAATGAAGGGCCGCCGTGCCGGATTGCAAAGCTACGGGCGCAGGAAGTCCGAAACGGCTTTGCCAAAATTTTTCCAGGGCGCGAACGCCGTGGCGGCCCGCCTGACGGACCGTTACGTTATCATTGCCCAGGCAGGGTGCGTGCAGCGGAATGTCGAATTCGGGTTTCAAAACCACCGGCTTTTGTCCAAAGATACGCATAATCGGTTTTTTGTGGGACGGAATGCCCGAAATAGTCGTATTTTTAACCACCGAAACAAAGTGAATATGAAAACCAAGGCGGCTTTGGTATTGTCCAGCGGCGGCGCCCGCGGATTGGCGCATATCGGCGTAATTCGCGCGTTGGAGGATGCGGGAACGGAAATAACGGCGGTAAGCGGGTCGTCCATCGGCGCATTGATAGGCGGTGTTTATGCCATGGGCAAGATGGATGTTTATGCCGATTGGGTGCGCGGGATGAGCAAGCGCAAGATTTGGGAACTGATGGATTTTACCATCACCACCGACGGTTTGGTCAAGGGGGAAAAGGTTTTCAACAAAATGCGGGAAATCATTCCCGATATGCCCATCGAAGCCATGCCCGTGCCTTTTGCGGCCGTGGCTACGGATTTGTTACACGAGCGCGAAGTGGTTTTCCGCTCGGGAAGTTATTACGATGCCGTACGGGCCTCGGTGTCGATTCCGGCGGTTTTCAAGCCGGTCAAGCGCGGGGATAAGATTTTGGTCGATGGCGGGGTGCTCAATCCCGTGCCCATAGCGCATGTGGACCGTTCCCGGGCCGATATTCTGGTGGTGGTGAATCTATACGGACCGTCAAAGGGCTTGTCGGCGGATTCAAGGCGGCAAAAACGACAAAAATTGAGCGTGGGCTATTTGTCGCTGCTCAAACACACGGCCAATGCCATGATTCACCGCTTGGCGCAAACGATCATCGAAAATCATCAACCCGATATTGTCGTTAGCATTCCGCACGATTTGGCCGATACCTTTGCCTTTCACAAAGCCCAATCGTTGATAGACTATGGCCGCCGGGCGGCCGAACAAGCCCTGTCCGAATACCGTGGAGCCGGTGGGGCCTGATTACTGCCGGATAACGATTTTCTCGGCTTGTTTGGCTACGATTTTGTCGTAAAAATCCCGCAGGGCTTTGTAGTCGGCGGATTTTACCACCGATTCATGCATTTGATAGATGCTTTGGATTTGGATTTTGTTGCCTTGTTGAACGATTTTGTATTGGTACATCCCCTGGTTGTCGCCGAAAACGTATTTGGCATCTTTGGGCAAACTGACCACTTGGGCCCCTTGGGGCAGGGTGATGGTTACGGTTTTTATCACGCTGCGCGGGAAGTTGAAAAATACGGGGAATTTACGTTCGGGCGAAGTAAACGGATTTTTTTTCAGGGTCAGGTGCATCAAGGGCGTAATGTAGGTTTTTCCGCCGATTTCTTCGGCATAGGCATCGGTTTCGAACTGGAACATTTCGCTGGCAATGGCGTAGGGTTTGTCCAAACCATTGAAGCGGGATTTAAGAATATCCAAATCGGGATATTGGTTTTGCAACCATTTGCTCCGTTCCTCGTCGTGTTTACGACGTAAGGCACGGCGGAATTTGTAGGCATAATAGTTATCCATTTTGCGAATGGAAACGCCCGAAAAGTCCGTTCCGTCGAATTTGACGTTTACATTGTACATATTTTTGCTGTCGGTTTTGGGAAACAAATCAACTTTCATGGATTTGTCCATATCTTCGACCAAAAGCCCGAAAAAGTTCAGGTCTTTCAAAGGCAATACGTGCAAAGTGGCATTTTCGTCCGTGGCATCCAGTAAAATAAGCCCTTGGTTGGTGGGCACGCCGGCAATCACATGGTTAAAGGCCTGGGTGGACGGAAACAGCGGAATACCGTTGTCGATGGTGCTCACCAGTACGGGATAGGCCTTGATTTCGGCGCCGTTCAGCATGTTGATCAAATTCAAATTCACTTCCGAAGGGTCGCCCTCTCCTTTGGCATAGGCCAGGGTTACGCCTTTGTCGGGGAAGTAACCGTCGCGTCCGTTGGATTTGATTTTGTGCTTGGCAAACTCGAAAATCTTTTTCAGCTTGTCTTCAAAGGTTTTTGTGCCAATGAGCAATTGTTTCAAATCTTTTTTGAAATACATTTTACGGGCCAATTCATCACGGAAAGCATTTTTGTAGGCATAATTGGCCACATCGTTCCAATCCACCGAAAAGTATTTGACATTGTTCTTATACTCAATGCCGGCCACTTCGAATTTGATGCCGTAGCGGAAATTTTCCATATTGCCGGCATAGGGTTCTTCGTGCAGGGCGGGTACATTCGTGGCGTTGATTTCATACACGTTTTCATCCACGTCTTCCATAACATGCACATCGTGGATATAACCCGACAATTTGCGGCGCGAAGAATATTGTTTCAGGTTTACATGGGTGCCCCTTTTAAAGAAATACCGGACTTTGAACCATTCGGGATAACTTACCCTTACATGAATTTTCTTGGCCGGAATATCATATTGTAAGTCCACTTCACCCGAAAAACGGATAAACGGTGTGGTTTTCGTGTATCTCCATTCCACCACCGAACCGGGTTTGAGGTTGGGTAAGGTAAATTTTTTGGTTCGTTTATATTCCGAGGTCTTTTCGTAATAGATTTTTGATTTGTCCAACTTGGTTTTTTGAATTTTGCCGTTTACCAGATTATAGGTAACCGCTTTTAG